>NZ_JBARYR010000280.1:0-12142 GCF_049648075.1 Rubrivirga sp.
GTCGCCGAGGTCTCGATCGGCCAGGCCCTCCTCGCCGACGCCCTCGAGGACGGCATCGCAGCGACGGTACGAGCCTACGTCGACGTGATCGAACGCGCTCGGTAGGCGGCAAAGACGAAACGAGACACGCCGTTGTCTCCCGGCCTCGAGGACGACCCGGCGGGGTCCAGGTCCGGTATCCGTCGCGCATCTGTGCCAGATCGAGCGTTCAGAGGAATCTTGAGTACGGACGCATCGAGGACGGGGGGTCGCGGCACGGTGATCGCACGGAGACACCGTCGCCCGTCCCGTCCTCATGCAACAGACGCTCCTCGCGCTCGTCGCCATCCTGATCTTCTCCCTCTTCGCGCTGTCCCAGCACGAGGTCCGGGCCGACGCCGAGATCACAGCGCTCTCCGCCGAGGTCGAGATGGCCGGCGCCCGCCTCGCCCGCGAGCGACTGGCCGACGTCTTGTCGCGGCGGTTCGACGAGGTCGACGAATCAGGCCGGGCTCGCACGACGCCCCTCGGGCTCTCCGCCGTGCTCGGACCCGACACCGGGGAGACCAACGAGTGGGACTTCGACGACGTCGATGACTTCCACGGACATCCAGCACGCATCGTCACCGCTGATTGGATGGAGGGCCAGGTGGCCTTCACCGACTCGGTCTCCGTCCGCTACTTCAGCTACGGCCCGGGTGGGGACTTCGTCGAGGTCGCAGGTCCGTCGCTCATGAAGCAGGTCACCGTATTCGTCCGGGCCGAGCCGGATGGGTTCATCGGGACGCCCCCGATCGCTGCAACGCTCCGCCAGATCGTGACCCCCACCTCGTAAGCGCCCCTCCAGCAATGGCTTTCATCTTCGACAACCTGATCGCGTTCCTCATCGGGACGACGCTCTTGGTCGCACTTCTGTTCGTACAGCAGCGCGGTCGCCAGACGGCTATCGAGACCTCGATTCGCTACCAGGCCGAAGGGCAAGCGGCCTCATTCGTCGAGATCATGTCGCGCGACCTCGAGAACGCCAGAACGCGCGAGCAGGCACGGGCCGCCCTCGGCACCTACAGCCGCGACGCACTCGGCGGCTCCCAACAGCGAGCGCTGGGCATCCACAGCGTGGACGGCCAGACCGATTGGATCGAGTTCGTCACGCTCGAGGCCCCCGACTCCGGCTCGGCCTCACCGCTCGTTCCCGTCGCCTACAAGCGCCAGCCCCTCGGCCGTCAGATCGAGATCGACGGTGTGAGCCGGGACGTGTACCGGATCACACGGTTCGTCTTCGACGGGACTGGCTGGGTGGAGAACGGTGCCAGCCCCGACGCGGTCGTCGGCTTCGAGGTCGACGTGCAAGGGACGCCGTCTCCAACAAATGGGACCTCGCGGATCACGGAGCTCCCTCGCCAGGTCCAGGTCGCCGTCGAGTTCGCGTACGAGACTCCGGACCTGGTCGCCGGGGACCAAGAGCAGACCGCGATGTTCGGCGCGACGAGGCAAGGCGCCATGGTCAGGATGTACGCCTCGGGGACGGGCAACCGAGCGCTTCCGCCCCGCCAGCCGGGCCCGTCGGCGATCCCCCTGCCCCCTTGGGCGCCGGAGTACGTCCCGCCCCCTCCGAGCGGTGGTGGACCCGCCGACCCGGGCGGGAACGATACCGCCGACGACGACAATTCCGGTCGCGGAGGCGACTCGAACCCGCCCAATGATCCCCCACCCGTCGTGCTACGCCCGTCGGGGCGCCCAGTCTGACCTCTACCTCTTCTCCCTATGGGCCGCTCCCTCCTCTTCATCGTTCTGGCCGCTGTTCTGGGCGGTAGCTATCTCACGCTCTCGACGTACCAAACGGAGCAAGAAACCGGGTCTCGCCGTGCCGACGCCCAGGCAAACGTGCTCGCCAGACAGCTCGCCGAGAGCGGCCAAGCCATCGCCTTGGCGTCGATCACCCAAGACGACGGGTTCGCAGACCCCACCGGCATCTTCGTCTCGCAGCGTCCTTACGAGGGCGGCGAGATCCTCTTCGAGGACTTCCCAGCCGTCCAGATTCTCAGCAACGGAACCCAGCGCGCTGACGTCTCCGTCGCGGGGTCCTACGGAGGCGCCACGCACCGTTTGCGGAGCGTCTACGAGTTCGACCCGATGGACTTCCCGGGCGCACTCTGGCTCGACGTCCCCTACGCGTCCGGCACCGTGTCGACGGACGCCACGATCAGCAACGGGTCGATGCCGGACTACTACGCCCAGATCGACCCGAGCAAGTTCAACGACTTGCGGATGAACGAGCTCGGGATGTCGTTCGGCGGCATGAAGCAGCAGATGCGGAACGCTGGAACGGAGACCCCGAACTGGGGTGGATCCGGCGGAACACGCGTCCACGACCTCGGCGACGGCGTCAAGACGGCCGACGAGCTCTACTTCGCGGTCTCCGGCGAAGCGAGCGCCGCCGCGGGCGACCTCGTCGTAGACCGAAGCCTGACGGTCGACCGGGACATGACCATCGGCGCGCCGAACGCGATCACCGTCGTTCAGGGCGACGCCCGGATCCGGTCTGGTAGCACGGTCACGGGGTCTGGAGCCCTCGTCATCGAGGGCGACCTCCGCGTCGAGGGCGGCCTCGAGTGGGACGGCCTCGTCATCGTTCGCTCTAGCGAGGACGACCTGGTCGTTGACCTGGGGACGGGGACCACCATCAACGGCGCGTTGGTGATCTCACAAGAAGCCTTCCCTCCTGGCGGCCACCTCGACGTGACCATCTTCCGAGCGCCCACGGGATCATGGTCGGCGCCGTGGGGCATCCGCGCGGCGGGGCCGAGCTCCCTCCAACCGTCGTCGTGGCCTCTCGGCGAGGCCTATCCGTGGTACGACCACACCCACCGCTTCGACCGCCCCGCGCCGACCGACCCGAACGCACCGGCCCGTCAGAACAGCGAAGTGCAGTTTGTGGACGCGCCCTCGAACCCACAAGAGAACCTGACGGGTCTGGCCGAGCTCCTCGACCACCTGGGCGGCGAGGACGTCCAGCTCGAGTTCGCCAACCGCGCCGCCCACGGCCACTCTCTCTACAGCATCGAGGTCGACGGCGAGACCGTGACCGGCACCGTCTCCGGCGGGTTCGAGGGGACCGTCCTCGAGGGCGCCAACCGCTACCGGTCGGCCACGTTCGACGCCCGCGACCTCGACCGGCTCACCATCCGTCCTCGAAGCTTGCGGTCGCTCAAGCGGTTGTGGGACGGGGAAGGCTCGTGCCTTGGTGACGAGTGGCCCTACTGCGTGGGCGAGAACCGCAACCGACGCGGCGCGCTCACCGTCCGCCTCCGCCGTGCCAGCAACGGCGCGTCGCTCTACGAGGGAGCGTTGTACTGGCACATGCAGCAGGGCGACGAGCAGACGCAGTACCAGGCCGACATCGAGACCTGGCGGACCGGCGTCCAGAGCGGCAGCATCCCGTTTGGCACCGACTTCCGAATGGGTGCCACGTCGTCGGTGACCTACGACTTGGTCCCGATCGTCGCTCTCACGGACCGGCTCCGCTTCGACGGCAACGAGATCCGCCACGTCTCGACCTCGAGTGAGACGGTAGGCGTCATCGAGGCCGCCATTGCAGAAGCTGAACGGCAGGTCCAGGTCTGTCACGCCGCCGGCACTGCGGCCGAGACGACCCTCTCCTTCCCGGACGGATCCGGGGCTCTCAACGAGCACCTTCGACATAGCGACCCCCGTGGAGCCTGCGCAGGCTCTGCCGAGAGCGGTGACTCGGGACGATCCGGCCGGTCAGGCAGATCCGGCCGATCTGGTGATTGATTTGGTGACTCCGGTTCTGGAGGCTCCCGCGGCTCGGAGCGCTCTGGACGATTCTAACCGAGCGACCGGGCCTCATTTCCCTCCCCATCTCGCCATCGGCCTCGAGGCCGGGCGCGTCGTGCGAGCGGTCACGTTCACGATGCTGTGGCTGGCCGCGCTGGTGGTCGTCCTCGACCTGTGGCTGTATCTGGGCCGGGGCATCGCCTCGTCCGACCTCGCCGGCTGGTTCAACGCGACCAGCGAGCGGGGGCTCGGGTCGTGGCTGTCCGTCACCCAGACCGTCCTGATCGCCGTCACCCTCTGGGGGTTTGCAGCGTTGCTAAAGGCCTCGGGGGAACGACGCCGCCGGGTGTGGGGGTGGACCGCGCTGGCCGTGTTCTTCAGCTACCTCGCCCTCGACGACGGGACGTTCCTCCACGAGCGGATCGGATCGGCCACGGCCGACGTCGAGGGCGTCGCGGTGGTTGACGCGTTCCCGAGCTACTACTGGCAACTCGTGCTGGGGCCGTTCCTTATCGGGGCGGGACTCCTAATGGTCGCCTTCCTGAGGCGCGAGATCGAGGACGTCCGGCTCCGGCGATACGTCCTGGCCGCCGTCGCGCTGATGGGGACCGCGGTCGCGCTCGACTTTGTCGACGGCCTCGGGGCCGACCACCCGTTCAACGCCTACGCCTGGCTCGCGGGGCGCTACCTGTCCGACGCCACGGCGGGCGTCCTGTTCGACAGGACCGGCCTCGAAGCCGTGGTCCACGTGTCGAGGTCGGTCGAGGAAAGCTTGGAGATGGCCTCGATGACGCTGCTGTGGGCCACGTTCTTGTCCCACGCGGCCGCGTCGTTCCACGTCGTCACGGTCCGCATCGAGGACGCGGCCGCCGATCCCGTCCTCGATGAGGCATGGGCGGCGGCCGTTCCGACGCTGGCCTAGCCCGCCCGCAGAACGACGCGCGGCGCCGGGCGTTTGGCGAGTCCTCCCCTCGCCCCTATGGAGCCCGACCCCACGCCCACGCCCCTCCCATCCGACGCGCTGACGCCGGGACCCGACGGCCACAAGAGCGGCTACGTCGCGCTCGTGGGCGCCCCCAACGTCGGCAAGTCGACGCTGTTGAACCGGTGGCTCGGGACGAAGCTGTCGATCGTGTCGCCGCGGCCGTCGACGACGCGGAACCGGGTGCTCGGCATCCTGACGGAGGAGGCGACCGAAGACGATCCGGGGCACCAGCTCGTGCTGCTGGACACGCCGGGCGTGGTCCGGCCGAAGTACAAGCTGCACCAGCACATGATGCGCGACGTGGACCGCTCGTTGGGCGACGCCGACGTGACGGTGCTCATGGCCGACGCGACCGAGCGCGAGTTGACGCACGACGCTCGGCAGGCGGTCGAGCGCGTCCAGATGTCGAGTGCCCCCGTCCTGCTGGCGCTCAACAAGATCGACAAGCTGGGCCTGGTGGACGAGGCCCTGCCGCTCGTCGAGGTCTACACCGAAGCCCTGGGCCGCCCCGCCGACGCGGTCGTCCCGATCTCGGCCCAGCACGGCCGCGGCACCGACGCTCTCCTAGAACTCGTCTTGGAGCGGATCCCGCTCGGGCCACCCTACTACCCCGCCGACCAGCTCTCGGAGCACCCGGAGCGCTTCTTCATCTCGGAGATCATTCGCGAGGCCGTCTTCCACCAGTTCCGCGACGAGGTCCCGTACGCGACGCAGGTCGTGGTGGTGACGTACGAGGAGAGGCCGGGACGCAAGGACTTCGTCGCGTGCGACATCGTGGTGGAGCGTGACTCTCAAAAGGCGATCCTGATCGGGAAGGGCGGTCGGGCGCTGAAGCGACTCGGGCAGGCCGCGCGCGAGGAGATCGAGGCGTTCCTCGGCCGGGGCGTCTTTTTGCAGCTGTTCGTCAAAACGCGGGCGGACTGGCGCGACCGTGACGGCCACTTGCGCGAGTACGGATTCGGACGATAGGCGCGCTGGCACGGAAGGCAAGGGGTCCGACCTCGAGGACGCGGCACTCCAACGCGCAGCGTCTCTACGCCATCTGCAGCCCGAGCCCTACGGTCACGGCTCCGACCAAGCTCGCCGGCACAGCGCCCTCGAGGACGACACGGGACAGCTCGCGCCGAGCGGGGTAGTGCTTTCGCAGGTCGGAAAACGCGGCGGCCCGGCGCTCGCCAGACACGCCCTCGAGGGCGGAGCGGAACCGGGCGTCGTCGGCGCGGACGTCGTAGGCCCGCTGGGCGACCTCGTCCAGCCATCCGTCGCGACGGGTCGACCTCGAGGACGGAGCAGAGATACGAACGGGGTCGGGCAGGACCGTCGCCACGTCCCACCGCGGCTCGCCGGCCCACGCTCGGAGCGCGTTCGCGACCATCGCCGTCCCGCGCACCTTGGCGTCGAGCGCGTAGCCCGCGATGTGAGGTGTCGCGAGGGCAGCGGCCTGGACGAGCGCGGGGTCGGGCTCCGGCTCTCCAGGCCACACGTCCAAGACCACCGGCCGCGTCGTGGCGAGCGCCAGCGCCGCGTCAACCTCGAGGACGCCGCCTCGAGCGGCGTTGACCAACCAGGCGTCGGTCTTCATCCGGTCGACGACCTCGAGGTCGAAGAGACTGCGCGTCGGATGCGGTCCGTCGTCGGTAAACGGCGTGTGGAGAGTGACGATGTCCGCGACCTCGAGGACGGCGTCGAGGCTGAGGTAGTCGTGATCAGTGAATCCTGCCTCCGCCCGAGGCGGATCGCACACCACGACCTCGAAGCCGAGCGCTCGCGCCCGCGGCGCCAGCCGCCCGCCAACGTGTCCGGCGCCGACGATGCCCAGCGTCTTGCCATCGAGGACGACATCTTGGTCCGACGCGACGGCCAGGACGGAAGCGAGCACGTAGTCCACCACCGAGGCGGCGTTCGAGCCCGGCGCCGATGCGAACGCGATGCCCGCGGCCTCGAGGGCGGGCGGGTCCACGTGATCCGTCCCAGCCGTCGCGGAGCCGACGAACCGGACGGCCGTGCCCTCGAGCAGATCGGCGTCCACGCGCGTCACGCTCCGCACCAGGAGCGCGTCGGCCTCGAGGACGGTGCCGCGTGTGATCGGCCGGCCCGGGACGGTATGGACGTGCCCCAGCGAGCCGATGGCGTCGGTGACGTGGGGGATGTTCTCGTCGGCGACGATCGTGAGCACGGTTGTCTACCCGGGTGATCAGAGGTGATGTCCCTACGAGACACTTCCGTCCTCGGTCCTGGCGGAGGCCGTGTGAGGAGTGCAAATTCTGCGCATCGGCACGCCCTTTGGGTAGGCCTTGGGAGCGCCCACTGGGCACATTTCCTGACCTTCACCTTCGCGCCACTGCTCCTCCTTTACGCCTTCACGTCATCGGCACCATCCTCGCGTTGGACACCCCGACGACACCTCTTGGCTCACAGCTCGGGACACGCATGAAGACATTCGGAAGCCGAATCGGAACGGCGCTGACGGTAATCTTGGCGGGCATCTTCCCGCTCGTCGGACTCTTCTTTACGATCCACGCCACCTCGGACCGAGGGGCACCGGAGCTTCCTGTCCAGTTGGTCTCGGACGCCCCGGCACCGTTCGCCCTCGAGACCGTTACGGAGGACGTCTTGTGGCTCGCCCGGTGCATCTACTCGGAGACGAAGCGCGAGGAGGAGCAGGAGTTGGTCGCCTGGGTGATCCGCAACCGCGTCGAGACCGAGTACCGCGGCCAGGACACGTATGAGGACGTCGTCCTCGATCCGTACCAGTTTAGCGCGTTCAACCCCGGCAACCCGAAGCGGCGTCTCTACACGTCGCTCTCCGCGACGCCCGAGTCACCGGCGTTCGTCCGCGCCCTCGAGGTCGCCCACGCGGTCTACCACGCTCCGGCCGGCGCCCGGCCGTTCCCGGAGCGGACGCGGCACTTCTACAGCGAGCGCTCGATGGTCGGCGCCTCGAAGCCGAACTGGGCGCACGGCCACACGCCGGTCCAGCCCACGAGCTTTAAGCCGGACCCGCGCCGCTTCCGGTTCTACGCCGGCGTCGCGGCTCCGATGCCGGTCCTCTCGGTGCGGTTCTAGACCGCCCGGATCTACGAATTGAGGGGGCGCGTCCGACGACGCGCCCCTTTCTTTTTGCCGATGTCCCGCACGCTCGCTCTTCTCGTCCTTCTGGGCGCCTGCTCCGCTCCCGCCCCGAACCCGAGCGTGGTCCCCGGCTTCGAGGTGCAGGGCGCGCCGGTCTGGACCGTCGAGGGCGTCCGCGTGGCGACGTTCAACGGCGAGTTCCTGTTTGACGGACAGGGCGACGAGGGAGAAGCCACGTTCGACTGGAAGGGCGATCCGGCAAAGGCGCGCGCGCACCGCGACGACATCGGAGCCGTCGTCCGTAGCTTGGACGCCGATCTCGTGTTGATGACGGAGATCGAGAACCTCGAGACGCTCGAGATGCTGGTCGCGGAGTCCCTCGAGGGGATGGGCTACCAAGCCGTCCTGATCGACGGGCGCGACTCGTTTACGGGCCAAGACGTGGGGCTGCTGTCGCGCTTCCCCATCGAGGACGCTGGGCGGATCGACGTCCGGCTCCCGGTCGGCATCAGCGATCAGACGTACGGCGTGTCCAAGAACCTGTGGGCTCGTCTCTCGATGCCGGACGGGACGCCCGTGACGGTGGTGGGCCTCCACTTTCTGGCGCGCCCGGACGCCGTCGACCGGCGCGACCGGCGGGAGACGCAGGCCGAGGTGATCCGGCAGTTTATCGAGGGCGAGCAAGCGGCGGGCCGCGAGGTCATCGCCCTAGGCGATTTCAACGACATCGACGACGCCGTCTTGGACCGGCGCGGCTCGGTCCCCATCACCAACGTCATGGCGACGATCAAACGCGCCGGCCCGTCGCCCGACGACGACCTGGTCAACGTCTTGGGCGACGTGCCCCAGGCCGAGCGGTTCACGTCGTTCTACGACCGCAACCGGAACGACCGGTTCGAGCAGGGCGAGTTCTCGGCCATCGACCACGTCCTCCTCTCGCCGGCGTTGTACCGGCGCGTCCTCGAGGTCCGGTTCGTCCATTCGCACGACCCGCGCGAGGTGAGCGACCACTTCCCCGTCGTGGTGACGCTGGCGGAGTAGGCGCCCTCGAGGTCGGTGTCGCACGGGGCTCGTCGCGCTCCTCCGCTCGACCTCGAGGACGACGGATTCGGACGTCTTGGCGGATCCTCCGGCACGTCCGGCCGGTTGACATCGACCGCCGGTCACCCGGCGTCTTTTCCCGTCTGCTCTCCCTTCTATGTCTACCGCCCCGCCGAACGCCGAGACCTGGCGCCGCGCGCTCACCGGAGATCGAGACGCCTTCAACGAGGCCCTCTCTCCACACACCGACACCCTGCGCGGCGCCGCCGAGCGCCAGCTCGAGGTCGAACGCGACCCGATCACCGACGCCCCGGACCCGGGCCAGAAAATCGTCGACCTGACGCCGGACGAGCTGGTCGGCGAGACGATGGTACGGGCGTGGGATCTGCGCGAGCGGTTCGACGCCGACCGGATGTCGTTCCGGGCGTGGCTGCTCGGCCTTCAGACCCGCTCGCTCGCTCGGATCACGCAGCGGCAGGACCGATATGCCAGGCGCAAGGCGATCTCGCTCGACCAGGAGATCCCGACCAACGAGACTCAGGACGCGGTCGGCGAGCAGTTCTACGAGTTCCGTCAGCCGTTCGACGTCGATACGTACGAGGAGATCATCGCGTCGACGACGCCGGACGACCCCGCCCCAGACGGGTTCAGCCTCGACGGCGAGTCCCGGGCGGAAGCTCGGCAAGGCGCCTTGCTGTTCGATGAGTTCGACGTCAGCTTGGCCGAGGTCGCTCAGATCCTCGACGCGTCCCTCAAGGACACGGCGGCGTCGATGAACCTCGCCCGTGAGGGCCTGCGCGCCCGCATCGGTTCCGTCGAGGACGCGCACGACGACGCCCCCGCGACCGATTCCTACACCGGCGACCCGCTCCCCGACGCCTAGACATGGCATCCGGCCTCGAGGCCGCCTCCCTTTCCGTTCGCTTTTCCCTCTGCTCTATGTCCCTCGACCCCAAAGAACGCGACGCCCTCCTCGCCGAGCTCCGCCGCCGCACGACGACTCCTGGCTTTCACTTTCTCGACTCCGACCACCTGTCGCGCCTCAACGAGGCGCGCTCGACCGGCGCGCCCATCGTCAGCCTCTACCTCGAGATGACGCCGGAGGCCCGGCTCGGGACGACGTGGAAGACGACGCTCAAGGACTTGATCGACCGCGCCCTCGAGGACGCCGGCGACCACAAGAAGGCCGTCCAGGCCGAGTGCGAGCGGATCTCGGACGCCCTCGAGGCCGGACTTCCCCGGACGGGCCGTGGCGTCGTGTTCTTCGCGTGCGAAGAGATCGGGCTGTTCGAGCAGCTCGGCACCGCGATCGCGCTCCCCAACGAGGTCCACGTCACGGACAACCCGTACGTCCGCCCGCTGGCCCGCGTCCGCGACGAGAACGACCGGTTCGTGATCGCGCTGCTGTCGGCCCACAAGTCCCGCTTCTTCTTCGCCCAGATCGGGCTCGTCGAGGAGGTCTATGAGCTCGAGGGCGAGGAGGTCTTCGTCACGGACCTCGTCTCGAAGGACCAGAAGCAGGACCGCAAGGCCAAGCGCCGCCGTCAACAGGCGGCCCGGAGCGCCCATGCCTTGGAGCTGATCACCAAGACCCTGGAGGCGCGCCACGTCCTCTACTCGGCCCCGGCGGACATGGAGGCGGACTTCTTGGACAAGCTCAACCAGCAGACGCGCGAGAAGGTCGGCGGCGGGTTCGCGTGCGACACCGAGGCCACGACGGCCGAGGTCTCGGACGCCGCTGAGCCGTCCCAACGCGAGGTCGAGGCCCGAGAAGAGGTCGAGACGTTGGAGCGCGTCCAGGAGCTCTTGTCCTCGAGGGCGGTCGCCGGCCTCGACGACACGCTCGACATGCTGAACCAGCAGCGCGTGATGACGCTGGTCGTGGACGACGCCCAGACCATCCCGGGCGGCATCGACGCGGCGTCGGGGATGCTGACGACGCAGACGGAGGGGACCTACGACGCGACGGGCGGCGAGATCAGCGCCGTCCCAGACCTGATCGAGCTGATGCTCGACAAGGCCATGGAGCAGGGCGCGAGCCTGGAGCTCGTGCACAGCGACGCCGCCCGCGAGGCGCTCGCGGCCCACGGCCCGGCTGCGGCGATCCTGCGGTTCTAGCTCGTCCTCGAAGACGGATTCAGGGGCGACGGGCGCGGGCTCGTCGCCCCTTTCGTTTAGATGCCGAGGCCGACGCGCAGGAACACGACGTTGAGCTTGACCTCGTCGTCCGCCGTGGTGCTCTCGGAGTTGAGGCCGGTGAGGTCCAAGCCGTAGCGGAGCTCGACGTAGCCGCTCGGCCCGATCAGCGGCACGCCGCCGCGGATGCCGAGGCCGACGTTGCCGGCGACGGTCATGTTCTCTTGCTCGAACGTCTCGAGACCGGAGACCGGAAACCGGAATTCGGGTCCGGCCAAGACGTAGGCCTGGAGGACCGGTGTCGGCGTCTTGAGCTGGAAGTCGACCGGGACGGCGACGTAGGCGGCGGAGTCCTCGAGGTCGTCGGCGTTGGGACGTCGGACGTCGCGGATGTCGCCGGCCTTGACGTAGTACACGCCGGTCCGCGCCGAGAAGAAGAGGACGCCCACATCGGCGTAGAGCCCGATGTGGTAGCCGGTCGAGGAGTCGAGGTCGAACTGCCCGGCGTCGCCCAGGCTGGCGAAGTTGAGGCCGCCGGCGACGCCGAGGTCGATGGACGGGATGAGTTGGGCGTTGGCCGGGGCCGCGAGGGCGAGGAGTCCGGCGAGAGCGAGGAGGCGCATGGTGGGGAAGAGATGACGACGGGTGAATGGTAGCGACGACGGTCGGTTCGCACAGACTCGCCCTCGCGGACGGCTACGCAGGATCGAGGGCGACGTGGGCGCGGACGCCTCCGCTCGGCATCGGCCCGCCCTCGAGGACGGTGGCCCGGTAGCCGAGCGGCGTGGCGATGGCGTCGACCGCGTCGGGGAAGTCGGCGACGGCGTGGTGGACCTCGACCAAGACCGAGGGCCGGTGCTCGGCCAGCGTCCGGGCCATCCCGTGCAGGACCGCGACCTCGACGCCCTCGACGTCGACCTTGACGAGGTCCGGCGGCGGGAATCCGTTCTCGACCATCGCGTCGACCGTCGTGACGTCGACCTCGAGGCCGGCGCCTTCGTGCCCCGGATCGATCCGGTAGGTCACGGGGCCTCCCTTGTCGGTCCGTAGCCACGCGCTCCCGACCTCACCGCCGACCGCGGCCTCGAGGACGTCGATGTCGAACCCGTTGAGGCGGGCGTTGTGACGGAC
>NZ_JBARYR010000281.1:0-4231 GCF_049648075.1 Rubrivirga sp.
GACCCGGGCCATCTGTACCAGAGCCGTCGAGGACGCCAGCCCCGAGACGCGGGGAGGGTCGGGGAGCCCGTCGATCACGAGCGGACCCGAGAACCCCGCGGCCACCAGCGCACGCAGGTGCTCGGCCCACCCAACGTCTCCGCTTCCGATCTCGACCTCGAGGCCGCCCGACAGGTCCCGGACGCTGACTACGGAAGGAATGAGTTTGGCCGTCAGGAGCGCGTCGAGACCAGCGCCGGGTGCCTCACCGCCCTCGAGGGCGTCGGCCGGACGCCAATCGGCAGCGACGTTGGGGTCCGCGATTTGAATCAGCAACTCGGCCAGCTCGGATCCCGTCGCCACGCCCGTGCCGACCTCGTTGCGAACCGCGAGCCGGAGGCCGAGCTGACGCGCCTTCTCCCCCGCTGCTCCGAGCGCGACGGCCCGGTCCTGCACATCCCCGCTCGAGAACGCACCGACCCGGACCACGTCGCAGCCGGCGCGTAGCGCGAACGGAGCCACGTCCTCGAGAACGGCGATGTCGTTGAGCCAACCTGCCCTCGAGGACGCGTCGCCCTCGAACAGGCCGGGGTCGAGGGCGACGACCGGAAGCTCGGCGTCCTCGAGGCGGCGTTGCAACGGCCCCTCGGTCACGTTCGGGACGCGAGCGCCGCCGACCGTTCGCAGGGCGACGCCGTCCAGGCCCCACAAAAGCGTCTGTCGGACGGCGCGAGCGGCATCCTGCGTCGAAATGTCGGTCGTCCAGGCTGTCGTCATCGCGAAACCAGAGAATCCGAAACCGCCGGTTCGCTCGCGACCTCGAGGACGCGGGCGAGGACGACGGCTGAGAGATCGAGACCAGCGGCTCCCACGATGTATTCGACGGCGTCGTCCGCCCTCGAGGGCGGTTCTCCAACCTCGAGGACCGCGTAGACCGCGTCCCGCCGCCACAGGGGCGCCGAAAGCGCGCGCGACCTCGAGGCGGCTCCACTCCACAGTGCGATCTGGACACTTCGGCCGGGGACGTCCGTCCACTGCGAGCGCTCCACCAACGCGCGGGCCGCCTCGAGGACGACAGCCGCGCTGGGCGTGTCGACGTCGGCTCCCACGACCACCAGCTCCGATCGCAGCAGCGGGTCACCGCCCGGGATCAGCCCGAGGGCGAGAGGTCCCGACACGGCCGGTAGCGTGAACCGCGATTCCGGCGTCGACAGCAGCGGCGAGGCGAGTGGCGTCAGCCCGACTCCTACCATCGCTCGGGCGCCCACGGCGAGCCTCGCCAGTGACGAGGCCGCGTCCTCGAGGGAGTCGACGGTCACCTCGTAGGTCAGCGCCGACGGACGCGCTTGCGGGCCGAGGGCGGCGGGGTCACGGGGCGCCGAGCAGCCGATGACGACCAGAAGCGCTAGAGGGATAAGTCGCACGGGGTGCATAGAAAAGGGGCCGCCCGGCATGTCGCCGGACGGCCCCAAAGGCTAATGCCAGGTCGGGCTACTCGAAGCCGATCGAGAGACCGGCCGTGAAGCCGAGGCCCGGCTGCACCGAGTTAGCACCGCCGAGCGGGTACCCGTACTCGAGGTACTCGTCGGGCGTGGCACCCTTGATGTAGAGCGAGGCCGGGAGGTTCGGCGGCGAGATCCGGAGGTATGGGACCACCATGCCGATGTGGCTACCGATGCCCGCCGTCGTGCCGACGTTCTCGAGCGTGGGCTCGTCGAACCGCGTCTGAAGCTGGAGCACCGCGCCGATCTCGAAGACCGGGAAGCGGAGGCCGGCACCGAACGCGAAGTTCAGGAAGTTGCCACCGCTGATCTCCATCTCGTTCTCGCCAACCGTGTTCGGGTTGTCGTTGGCGTCGTTGAGGAGGTAGTAGTCGATGCCACCCAAGAGGCGGAACCGCTCGCTCGGGTAGTCGAAGTCAGCACCGAAGAACACGGCGTCTCGGTTGTCCGATCGCGCGAGGTTGCTCGGGAGTTGGGCGCCACCGAGGGCCGCGATCGGCTCCGTGAACTCCTGGTCATCACCGAGGTCGAACGCGTAGCCACCGTGGATGCCGACGACCTTGCCACGGGCGATGCCGTAGACCTTAATCTGCTGCAACCCGAAGTCGCTCTCGAGGCTCCCGACGCCGAGGGGGTCGTTCCCGTCGAGGCTGAACTCATTCTTGGCGATGCCGAGGATCGCGCCGCCACCGAGACGGAAGCGCTCGAAGCTCAGGAAGTTGATCTGGGCGCCGACGGCGATCCGCTGCGAGATGGCCTCGCCAGTCGCGGTCTCGTTCGCGATTGCGAGACGCTCGACGTCGTTGTTGAGGGCGTAGCGATCAGAGGCCGTGCCGTAGGCGTACTGCGCCCACAGCTTGATCGGAGCGCTCGCGGCCGGGCGGCCCAAGGCGTAGGTGTCGAGCGTGATCGTCTCCGGCTCTTCAGCGTTCAGCTCAAAGACGCCAGGCATGGCGACGGCTTCCGTAGGAGCCTTGTCCGCAGCAGCGGACTTCTTGTCGTCGCCGGTGTCGTCCGGAGGGGTTAGGGCGAGAGAACCGGCCAATAGACCGGCTAGTGCCAAGTGGAGCATGAGAGCCTCTGAGATGGGTGGGGGACGTGGTAGAAATGCAAGGCCGGGGCGGGATGCCGGGGTCGGCCGTATCAGACTGCTAAGCGTCCGAACCCGACTGGTTCCATCGCGCCGAACCCGAGAGACTGCGAAACCCCCTGATTTAGGCCGCTCTCACGGTCCGCGTACCTTCTTCGACGTTGCTCCCCAGACCCATGTACTCCCCGGCCCGCGCCGCCCAGGCCCTCCTCGACCGTGAACGGACCCTCCTCACGGACTTGGGCTCCTTGCTCGACAAGGCCGACGCTCCCGACGACACGCGGCGGAGGCTCGCCGACCTAGCAGACGGCCTCGACGAGCTGTTCCTGCTCGTCGTCGCGGGCGAGTTCAACGCCGGCAAGTCGACGGCCGTCAACGCCTTATTCGGCCGGCGCGTGATGGAAGAAGGCCCCGTCCCGACGACGGACAAGATCACCGTCCTGCGACACGGCGACACCGAGGCGACGCACCGCAAGGGGGACTTCGTGACCGAGCGGCGCATCGACCACCCGCTCTTGGAGAGCATGGCGCTGGTGGACACGCCGGGCACCAACTCGATCGTGCGCGAGCACCAGGCGCTGACCGAGGACTTCGTGCCCCGCGCCGACTTGGTCCTGTTCGTGACGAGCTATGACCGCCCGCTTAGCGACTCAGAAAGGACGTTTCTGGAGTACATACGTGGCGCGTGGGGCAAGCGGCTGGTCGTCGCAGTCAACAAGGCGGACCTCGCCGAGACCGAGGCGGCCTTGGCCCAGGTCTTGGATCACGTCCGAGACGGGCTGGCCCGCATCTTTCAGGAGGCCGGCCTCGAGGACGCCCGCCCGCCCCTCGTCTTCCCCATCGCGGCCCGCCTGGCGCTCCACGCCAAGGAATCCGCCGACGGGGACGAGGCCTACCGGGCCGATCCACGCTGGGAAGCTTCGCGCTTCGGCCCGTTCCAGCGCTACGTCACCGAGACGCTCACCGACGACACCCGGCTCGCCCTCAAGCTGACGGCACCGCTCGACGCCGCGGCCACGCTCCTGGGCGACGTCCGCGCCCGGCTCGACACGCAGCGGTCCGTCCTCGAGGGCGACGAGACCGAATTGGCGGCGCTCAACGCCCGCTTCGACGACGTCCGGGAATCGCTGGGCGAGATCACGTCGCGCGCGGTCTCGGACGTGGACCGCGAGTTGCTGGAGATGGAAAAGCGCGGGACGCGGTTCTTGGACGACACGATCCGGGTGTCGCGCCTCAACCTGATCCGCGACCGCAACGCCTTCCGCGAGGAGTTCGACCGCCAGGTGGTCCGCGACGCCGAGGCGCGCATCGAGGCCCGGCTGGGCGAGGCCGCCGACGCGATGCTGCGGCGCGTGTTCGAGCTGTGGAACGAGACCTACTCGCGGCTCGCCGAGCTCCGGCGTGGCGACAAGGCCAAGGCCGAGGGCGGGTTCATGTACGACCGCGAGGAAGTCCTGCGCGACGTGCTCCGCGAGGCCCGGCGGACCATCGACCAGTACGACATGGGCGAGGAGGCCCGGCGGCTTCTGGAGAACGCGCGCTCGGCACTGACGCTCAGCGGCGCGACGGCCGTCGGAATCGGGGCGGCGGCCATCGTGCTCATCGCGACGACGGCGTTCGACGTGACGGGCGGCATCCTGGCGACGGGCGCGCTCGCCAC
>NZ_JBARYR010000282.1:0-6822 GCF_049648075.1 Rubrivirga sp.
GACCTCGAGGCCCGGCCGGTCCCCTACAAGATGGCCGAGATGATGGGCCGCTACGCCTGGATCGGGCCGGTCGCCTCCGCCGTCGTGAGTTCGACGGCGGAGGCCGGCGAGGTCACGCTGTCGGACAAGATCGACGCGGTCGTGACGCACCGGATCTGGGGGCCGCTCATCTTCGGCGCGGTCCTGCTGGTCATCTTCCAGGCCGTGTTCAGCTGGGCCGTTCCCGCGATGGACGGCATCGAGTGGCTGATCGGCGCGACCGGTGACGGCCTGCGCGCGGCCTTGCCGGACGGCGTCCTCGAGGACGTGTTGGTCGAAGGGGCGCTGTCGGGCGTCGGCAACGTGTTGGTGTTCCTGCCGCAGATCCTGCTGCTGTTCCTGTTCCTGGGGATCATGGAGGACACGGGCTACATGGCGCGGACGGCGTTCATCATGGACCGAGCCATGCGCCGCGTCGGGCTGAGCGGCGCGTCCGTCGTGCCGATGTTGTCGGCGTATGCGTGCGCGATCCCGGGCATCATGGCGGCTCGGACACTAGCCGACGAGCGCGACCGGATCATCACGATTATGGTCGTACCGCTCCAGGGCTGTTCGGCGCGGCTGCCGGTCTACGTCCTGTTTATCGCGGCCTTTATCCCGGCCGGCTCGATCGGGATCGTCGGGTACCAGGGCCTGGCGATGACGTCGCTCTACGTGCTCGGAACGGTCATGGCGTTCGTGGCGGCCTGGGTGCTCCGTCGGTTCGTGTTCAAGGGGCCGGGCTCGACGTTCGTGATGGAGCTGCCGCCGTATCGGATGCCCCAACCACTCTACCTGTGGCGCCGGATGCGCGACCGCGCAAAGGTGTTCGTCGTCCGAGCCGGCAAGATCATCTTCGCACTCAGCATCGTGCTGTGGTTTATGGCGAGCTACCCGAAGACGCCGGTCCCGGCCGACCTCGAGGCGCGCGCGGCCCAGGCGGATGTCGCGGTCGAGCGCGCGACCGAGTCGCTCGTCCGGATCGACATCGACGGTCGCCCCGACCTCGAGGGCGGTGAGCGGGCGTCGGCCCAGAGCGCCGTCGAGGCCGCCGACGCGGAGCGGCTCATCGTCCAGAACGAGGTCGCCGGGTGGCAGGTGCGGAACAGCCTGATCGGCCGGTTCGGGCGCGCCTTGGAGCCGGTCATGTCGCCGCTCGGGTTCGACTGGAAGATCTCGGCCGGCATCGTGGCATCGTTCGCGGCGCGCGAGGTGATCGTCTCGGCCCTCGCGACGATCTACAGCGCCGGCGCCGACGCGACCGAGGAGAGCCTGACCTTGCGCGAGGCCATCAAGGCCGATACCTACCCCGACGGTACCCCCGTCTTCACGACGTTGGTCGCGGTCAGCCTGCTGGTCTTCTTCGTGTTCGCGCTCCAGTGCATGAGCACGCTCGCCATCGCGAAGCGCGAGCTGAACTCGTGGTTCTGGCCCGCTGCGATGTGGGGCTACATGATGGCCCTCGCCTACGGGTTCTCGTTCGCCATCTACCAAGGCGGCAAGCTCTTGGGGCTCGGGTAGCGTCCTCGAGGACGGGCGCTAGGCGGACATGACAAGTCACGTCCCTACGGTCGGAGCGAAGCATCTGCGTTGAACCGGTCGCGAGCCCATTGAGCCGGATTGTTCTCGATGTACCGGCGAATGTGACCGGCCTCGAGGTCGGACCGGACGACGCGGTCGTGGAACCGAGTCTGCCAGAGCGGACCGTCCGGCCACATTCCAAGACGCCGGGCGCTCCGAGTCACGGCGGCCTTGTGCGCACCGACGATCATCGAGACCGACTTGGCCTGAGGCTTGCCAAACGCCCTCCGCTTCTCTCCGCCGACCTCAGCGTCAGAACCTGCCGTAGGGGCATGACTTGTCATGTCCGCGTCCGTCCTCGAGCCCGCGTCTACGATGCCAAACAGCAAGTGGACGTGGTTGGGCATGACCACAAACACATCCCCGACAACCTCCGGCCGCCGCAATGCCGCCTCCACCCATTCGCGGTTAGCGATCTGGCCGACGGCCGAGGATCGCATCCTGCCCCAGACGACGTCTCCAAACACGGTACGCCGCTCCGCTGTGCAGATGGTGACGAAGTACAAGCCCCCCCGCCGGTAGTCATGCTGTTGCCAACGAGTCAGTCTGCGATAGGGGCGCACAAGTCGAGGGGAGCCGTGCCCGGTAGACCCGCTGGCCGCGTTCTCACAACACTCTCGAGGACGCTACACCCCCAATTGGGCCTCAAAGGCCTCACGCCGCGACCGGCTCAGGCTCAGACGCGTCCCGTTGTTGAGACGCACCGCGTAGTCCCCACCTGGCGCCGTCAGGAGTGCCTCCACCCGGTCGACCTGGACGATGGTCGAGCGGTGGATGCGGAAAAAGCGAGCCGGGTCCAGCCGGTCCTCGAAGGCCTGGAGCCGCTCTCGGACGACGTGCGTCGCGTCGCCGACATGGACCTCCACGTACGGACCGTCCGACACGAAATAGTCGACCTCGAGGACGGGGACGAACCGCGTCTGCCCGCGCATCTCGACCGCGATCCGTTCCAAGAACGTCCTCGAGGCCGGTTGCACCGCGTCCAGCAACGCCGAGAGCTGAGCGTTGAGCCCACCACCGCTGCGCGCCCGAGCGCCCTCGAGGGCGCGGGCTAAGGCCGTGCGGAAGCGGTCGTCGTCGAACGGCTTGAGGAGGTAGTCGACCGCCGCCACGTCGAAGGCCTCCAAGGCGTGCTGGTCGTAGGCCGTCACGAACACGACGGTCGGCATGGCCTCGGCGCCCACGACGCGGACGACCTCGAGGCCGGTCAGGCCCGGCATCTGGACGTCCAGGAAGACCACGTCCGGCGACAGGTCGAAGATCGCCTCGACGGCCTTGCGCCCGGTCCCCGCCGTGCCCACGACCTCGAGGTCGGGCCGGCCCTCGAGCAGGTCGAGCACACGCTGTCGGGCGAGGGGCTCGTCGTCGACGACCAGGATGCGAGCGGGCTTAGCCATCGTCGGCCGTGGTCCAGGGGAGGTCGATCTCGGCCTCCGCCCCGGCCTCGAGGCCCGGACGGAGCGACAGCGCTGCCGCGTCGCCGTACAGCGCCTCGAGGCGCTCTCGCGTGTTGGCGAGGCCGACCCCCGTCGAGGTCGGCGCCGCACCCGTCAGGCCGGGGCCGTTGTCCTCGATGCGGAGGACCAAGCGGTCGCCGTCGCGCCGCGCCACCAGCCGGATCACGCCGACGCCCTCCTCGAGGCGGCTCACGCCGTGGCCGACCGCGTTCTCGACCAAGGGCTGCAAGATCAACGGCGGGACGAGGGCATCGAGGGTGCCGTCCTCGATGTCCTCTTCGACCTCGAGTCGTCCCTGAAACCGGACCTGCTGGACGTCGAGGTAGTCGCGCAGGAAGGAGACCTCCTCACGTAGCGGGACGGCCTGGGCGCCGTCGGCCTCGAGGACGCGGCGGAGCAGGGACGAGAGCCGGGCGATCAGCGTGCGGACGCCGGCCGGGTCGCGCTCCACCAGGGCACTGACGGCGTTGAGCGTGTTGAACAGGAAGTGCGGGTGGAGCTGCATCTGCAACGCCGACAGCCGCGCCTGGGCCAGATCGGCCTCGAGGCGGGCACGGTCTGCGATCAGGCGCTCGGCCTCGGCGCGGCGCTCTTGAACCTGGAAAAACGCCGAGCGCGCGTAGCCCGCCGTCAGAACGGCGAGGTAGACGATGAACTCGTCCAAAAAGCGGAGGCGGTTGAACGTGCCGGCCAGCGTCCACTCGCGCCCCGGCTGAATCGGAGCGCTCAGGATGGGGCGCAGCACGCCCCGCGTCACGTACTCGACGGCGACGGCGATCGCGAGCCCGACGACGAGCTGTCCGGCCAGCCGCGCCGCCCAGGCACCGCGCTCGGCCGGGTAGCGCCGAGCGAGCCAGAACACCAGTGGCGTTATCAAGGCCCACAGTCCGATCTCCGCGAACGTCTCGACGATCTCGCCCCAGTCCATCTCCTCGCCCGGCCACCGGCGCGTCGACTCTCGGACGGCGGTCAGGATGCCCAGCAGCAGCCAGAACCCGACGACCGTGACGCCCTCTGCACGGCGCGTCCAGGGACGGTCAGAGACGATCGGCAAGGTCATGCGGCCAATTTAGAGGTGGACCGCCCGCCTCTCGGCTGGACTCGAGGTGACGAGAGTGCCACTCGTGACGCCACGGTGCAACTCGTGCCAACGGCCGAACCCTGAAGCTGCGTGGGCCATATCCCTGTTCCCCTCTCCCCGCCGCGATGCTCAGACTGCTCCTCTTGTCCGCCCTTCTCGTCCCTGCCGTCTCGGCACAGGCGGACGTGACCGGCCGCGTCCTCGACGGCGAGTACCCGCTTCCGACCGCTTCGGTCGCCCTGTGGCAGATCAGCGGCGCCGACTCCACGCTCGTCGGCGGGGCGACGACGAATCTCGAGGGCGTCTTCCACATCGACGACGTCTCGGCCGGTTCCTACCAGCTCGTTGCCAGCTTCGTCGGATACGACGCCGCCACCCTCGAGGTCGAGCTGGGGGCGTCCGACCTCGAGGTCGGGACGATCACGCTCGCGCCGACGGCCGAGGCGTTGACGGAGGTTCAGGTGACGGCCGAGCGGCCCCAGCGGCAGGTCCGGATCGACCGGACGGTCTACGACACCGCCGACGACCCCGTCGCGGCCGGCGGCAACGCGACCGACGTCTTGTCGACGATTCCGTCGGTCGACGTCGACATCGACGGGAACGTCTCGCTCCGCGGAGCCGGAAGCGTGGCCGTGTTCGTCAACGGCCGCCCGGCCCCGGTCTCGGCCGACTTTGTCGCGGGCTACCTCGCGAGCCTGCCGGCCGGCTCCATCGAACGCGTCGAGGTGATCCCGAACCCGTCCGCGGCGTTCGAGCCCGACGGCGTCGGCGGCGTCATCAACATCGTGCTCAAGGCGAACACGGACCTGGGGTGGGGCGGCACAGTCACAGCCGGGACCGACAGCGAGGGCGGCCTCAACGCGACGGGCGCCGTCACCTACGGCCGTGGCCCATGGTCGCTCGCAGCGACGTACGGCCTGCGCAGCGACCAACGCGGCGGATCGGGCTCCACGTTCAGCGTCAACCGGTTCGAGGCCGACCCGTCCACCCTCGACCAAGTCGAGGTCCAAGGCCGCAACAACCTGAGCAACTTCGTCAGCCTATCGGCCGACTACGCGCTCAGCCCCCAGACGACGCTGACGTCCCAACTCCAACTCGGCACCCAGGACGGCGACGACGAAGAGACGAATGCGACGCTCCGGCTCAATGCCGCAGGTACGCCATTGGCCGAGTACGAACGGTTCGCGACCGAGCAGGAGTCCGGGTACTCTGGCGGCGTGCGCCTGGGTTTGCGTCAACAGTTCGGCGAGAACCACCGACTCACGGCCGAGGTCAGCGGCGAGGCCGAGGAAGAGGGCGAGGCCCAGGCCTTCGACGACCGCGTCTTTTTCGGGACCGCGACGTTCGGGCTCCCGCCCCAAACCGATGAGGACGACGCCGAGCGTGAGGCCGAGCTCCGCATCGATTACACGCGCCCGGTCTGGGGCTTCCAGGTGGACTTGGGCTACAACGGCAGCATCGAGACAGAAACGAGCACGTTGGACGCCCGTCGGTTCGGTGTCGACGGCACGCTCGCCCTCGACCCGAACCTGTCGAACACGTCCGACTTCGAGGAGCGAATCCAGGCCGTCTACGTCCAGGCCGCACGCGACTGGGGTCTCTTCGGCGTCCAGGCCGGTGTCCGTGCCGAGCAGGCCACGACCACGTTGGGGTTGGTGACCACCGGCGAGGAGTTCGGCAACGATTACCAGAGCCTGTTCCCGAGCGCCTTCCTGTCGTTCAAGCCGACTCCGGCGACGACGCTCCGCGGCGGCTACAGCCGCCGGATCGACCGGCCGCGGCGATGGGAGCTCAACCCGTTCCCGTCGTTCGACGTCACGGGCGCGATCATCCGTCAGGGGAATCCGGCCCTCCGGCCCGAGTACACGGACTCGTTCGAGATCAGTGCCGAGCAGATCACGTCGTTCGGGTCGGTCGGCGTAACGCCCTACTACCGGCGCACCACCGACATCGTCCGGCGCATCGCCACGCTCCGTGACGACGGCGTCACGGTCCGCGCGCCTCAGAACCTCGACACGGCCGATGCGTGGGGTGCCGAGGCCGTTCTGTCGCTCGACGGCGTCGGCGGCTTGGAGGGCTTCGTCAGCCTAGAGGGCTACCGTCTCCAGACCGACGGGACCGCTGGCGACGCCGAGCTCTCGAGCGACGCGTTCGGCTGGGGCGGGCGTGTCAACGCGTCGTACGGGTTCGGCGACCGGTTCGGCTGGGGCGACCTCGACCTGCAGACGACCGTCCGATACTCGGCGCCCATCGATACTGAGCAGGGCCGGCGCGGCGCGCGGACGTCGATCGACCTGGCCCTCCGGCAGCGGATCGGCGACCGGGCCTCGCTCACGCTCCAGGTCCGCGACCCGCTCGACCTGGCAGAGCTGGAGTTCGTGTTCGACCAGCCAGAGCTGTACCAGGAGATCGTGCGCGACTGGCGCGTGCGCCAGTTCGGGCTGGCGTTCTCCTACCAGTTCGGCCGCCAAGAGCGGAACCGCGACCGGGACCGCCAAGGCGGCGGCGACTTTGGCGGCGAGGAGTTTTAGAGAGCCGGCACGCTCGATGCGTCCTCGAGGGCGAGTCATACGTTCGCAACCTCGAGGGCGTAGTCTCGGTCATGCTGGTCTTGCTTCTCGCACTCCTCATGCCCGCCGACTCCGTCCTGGTCATCGCCCACCGGGGCGCGAGCGGTGAGCGCCC
>NZ_JBARYR010000283.1:0-3138 GCF_049648075.1 Rubrivirga sp.
GACGTGCGGCGGGCGATCGGGAGAGGCCGCGGGGGCCGCTCGGTTGGAGACCGGCTTCGAGACCCACGCCGCCGTCATCGGCTCTGGCGTGTCGCTGTCGGCCTCGAGGGCGATGGTGAACCGGAACTCCGAGCCTCCATCGGGCTCCGACTCGGCCGACATCGAGCCGCCCATCAAGCCGACCAGTCGGCGGCAGATGGCGAGCCCGAGTCCGGTCCCTCCGTGCGTCCTCGAGGTCGAGACGTCGGCCTGGGTGAACTCCTCGAAGATGGCCTCCAGCCGGTCCGGTGCGATGCCGACGCCCGTGTCCTTGACGGCGAAGAGGAGCGCCGGCCCGCTCGGCGACATCGTGCGTTCGATGCGGATGCGGATCGACCCTTCGGACGTGAACTTGACGGCGTTCGAGAGGAGGTTGACGAGCACCTGTCGCACGCGGCCCGCGTCGCCGCGGACGGACGGCGGGACGCGCTCGCCGGCCTCCACCTTGAGGGCGAGGCCCTTGCCCGCGGCCTGCTGCGCGACCATCCGAATGGCCTCGTCGGCGACGCAGCGGACGTCGAACGGCTCGTCCTCGAGGTGGAGCATCCCGGACTCGATCTTGGAGAAGTCCAGGACGTCGTTGATGACCGTCAGGAGTGCGCTGCTCGACGTGCGGACCGTGTCGACGTACTCGCGCTGCTCCTCGTCGAGGTCGGTGTTGAGGAGGAGCATGGTCATGCCCGTCACGCCGCTCATGAGCGTGCGGACCTCGTGGCTGGTCGTTGCCAGGAACTCGCGGTTGGCTTGCGCGGCGGACTCGGCGGCCTGCATGGCGGCGAGGAGCTGGGCTTCGCCCGCCTTCTGCTCCGTGACGTCGCGCGAGATCACGACGGCGCCGACCACGTCTCCCGTCCGCGCGCGGACCGGTACTCGCGTCGTGAGCTGGACACCGGCGGCGCTGGGCTCCTCCTGGTCGAAGACTGGATCGCCGTTGCGGATGACGGCTCGCACATCGTTCCACCACGGCTCGGGCAGGTCGCCGTCGCCCAGGCGGTTCGCGGCCTCGTTCCTCAGCACGACGCGATCGTTCCGGTCTACCGCGACCACGGGGTCGGGCAGGGAGTCGACGATGGTGCGCAGCGTGCGCCGCCGGCCGTCGGTGGCCTCGAGGGCGGCCTCGAGGTCGTGCGTGCTCGTCGCGTCTCGAATGGTGATGCCGAAAAGCGCTCGGGGTCCCTCGATGGGCCGGATTGCGATCTCGACCTCGAGCTCGGTCCCGTCGGCGCGGACCATGGTTCGGCGTTCGGCAGGGGCGTTGGCTACGCCGGCCTGTTGGCTCTCGAGGCTCCCGTCGACGTGCTGCTTGATGCGCGCCCGGTGTGACTTCCGCGACCCGAGCGGCAGCAGGGTACTGGAAAACTCGACGCCGATCAGGTCCTCAGGGGCGTGGCCCAAGAGGGACGCGACGGCGTCGTTGGCCAGACGGATCCGGTCCTCTTCGTCGATGACCACGACGGCGTCCGGGACGGCATCGAGGACGGCGTGCGTCAGGCTTGGCTCGTCGGGCGCCTTGGCGAACGCGCCGGTGATGCGCTGGAGCCAGCCGCCCCGCTTCGAGGTCGGGAGCGCGTCGGATGTGGAGCGAGACGGCACGGCGTCAGGGGTGGGTTTGGGGCGGGGTATCGCCCGTTTCGCCGCCTGACTAAAGCCGGTCCGTCCTCGAGGGCGGTCGACCTCGAGGACGCCTCGTTCGTCCGGTGTTAATTGTCCTCTCCCAGGAGGCCGCCGAGCAGGCCGCCCGCCGCCAGGCCGCCGATGGCCCCGAGCGCGCCCGCCCCGCCCCGGTTCGTCTCGCCCTTGTTCGAGTACATCCGGCTCGCGGCCACGATGCGGTCGGCCAGGCGAGAGAAGGGCAGGCTCTGGAGAAACACCTTGCCCGGTCCCTCGACGCGCGCCAAAAAGAGGCCTTCGCCGCCGAAGAGCGCGTTCTTGAACCCGCCCTGAAACTGGATGTCGTAGTCGACCGACTCGGAGAACGCGACCAGGCACCCCGTGTCGACGCGCAAGACTTCGCCGCCGGCCAGGTCGCGCTCGATGATGGTGCCGCCCGCGTGGCAGAACGCGAGCCCGTCGCCGGTCAGCTTTTGCAAGATGAAGCCCTCGCCGCCGAACAGGCCGGCGCCGATCTTTTTGGTGAACGCGACCTCGATCTCGATGCCCTTCGCGGCGCAGAGAAACGTGTCCTTCTGGCACAGGAACCTCCCGCCGTAGTCGCCCAGGTCGAGCGGGATCACCTTGCCGGGGTAGGGCGCGCTGAACGCCGCGCGCGCCTTGCCGCTGCCCGTGTTGGTGAACGACGTGATAAAGAAGCTCTCGCCCGTGATCCGGCGCTTCAAGCCCTTCATGAAGCCGCCGCCGGTGCCGGTGTCCATCTGGATCGCCTCGTCCATGTAGAGCATCGCGCCGGCCTCGGCGCGGACGGACTCGCCGGGGTCGAGCTCGACCTCGACGATCTGGAGGTCATCGCCGATGAGGCGGTAGTCGATTTCGTGGACGGGCATGAGTAGAGCGGAGGGTGTCTACCCAACTCTACGCAATCCGGCCAAACCAGCAGTCATCCGACCGTTCCATTTTTCGCCCTCGCCCCGTCCTCGAAAGACGGTCTAGGCGCGTCCTCGAGGACGCCGAGCGCGCCGCGTAGACCGGGGCCGATCCGTCCGCTGGCGCTTGATCTCGGCCTCAAGGCCGCATACGCAGCGCTTGTACGCCGACCAGCCGTCAGTTCCGCCCGCCAGCCATGCTGCTCGCGCGTGGTCGAGAGTCGTCTTCGAGGTCGCAGGGTGGAGGCGCGGACGCATGGCAGTGTCGGTAGGGCTGCCCCAGAGATGGCAAAAAGGCGGCCACGACCCTGCGGCGCCATTTTGCAGGATATCGGCTTAAGGCGTGGGTAGAATCGGAACGAAGTCCGTGCTGAGGCCCGATCGCGGCGGATCCTGACGCTGCCGGGCGGGTACGGCGCGCATGACTGAGATCGCCTCCCAGATCGCCGAGCGCGCCGAGCGCGTCCGCGACCGGATCGCCGCTGCCGCCGACCGTGCCGGCCGCTCGCCCGACGACGTGACCCTCATCGCCGTCACCAAGACGCGCCCGCTCGAGGTG
>NZ_JBARYR010000284.1:0-16279 GCF_049648075.1 Rubrivirga sp.
GCGTGGTCGCCCGACGGGACGATGTTGGCGTTCTCGATGCTGGTCCCCGAGCCCTACCCGACGCTCGACGTCACCCTCCCGTCCGCCCCGCGCGGCGCTGAGTGGGCTGACAAACCTCGTGTCATCCGCCGCGTCAACCACGAGGCCGACGGCTCCGGCGACATCGAGCCCGGCTTCCGGCACCTGTTCGTCATCCCGGCCGAGGGCGGCACGCCGCGCCAGGTCACGACGGGCGACTACCAGCACGGGCCGGACTTCGACTGGCTCCCCGACGGGAGCGGCCTGGTGTTCTCCGCCAACCGCCAAGAAAACTGGGAGCTCGACTTCCGCGCCTCCGAGTTGCACCGCGTCGACCTCGAGGACGGGACGACGGTCGCGTTGACCGACCGCGACGGGCCGGACCGCAGCCCCGTCGTCTCGCCCGACGGCCGGCGCGTGGCGTACCTCGGCTTCGACGACCGCGTCCGCACGTTCCAGAACACCCGGCTTTCCGTCCGCGACCTCGAGGGCGGCGCGGCACGGGTGATCGCGGGCGACTTGGATCGGAGCCTCGGCAACATCACCTGGGGCGCCGACGGCCACATCTACGCGACGTACCTCGACCGCGGCATGAACCGCCTCATGCGGGTCGGCCTCGAGGGCGAGATCACGGAGATGACGGACGCGTTGGGCGGGCTCGCCATCGGGCGGCCGTACACGAGTGGGGCGTACTCGGTATCGGACGCGGGTGTGGTCGCATTCACGCACGGAACGGCCCTGCGCCCGTCGGACGTGGCCGTCCTCGAGGGCGGTGAGACGCGCGTGCTGACGGACCTGAACAGCGACCTGCTGGATCACCGTTCCCTGGGCGACGTCGAGGAGATCACGTGGCAGGCGCCGGACGGGCTCGAGATTCAAGGCTGGATCGTCCGCCCGCCCAACGCCGAGCCGGGGCGGCAGTACCCGATGCTGGTCGAGAACCACGGTGGCCCGATCGCGGCCTACGGACCGCAGTTCTCGGCCGAGGTCCAGCTGTTCGCCGCCGACGACTACGTCGTGTTCTACCCCAACCCGCGCGGGAGCACCGGCTACGGCGAGGCCTTCGCCGACGCGCTCTACCACGACTACCCCGGCGACGACTACCACGACGTCATGGCCGGCGTCGACGCCGTGATCGCGGCGGGAGGCGTCCACCCCGACTCGCTCTACGTGACCGGCGGGAGCGCCGGCGGCGTCATGACGGCCTGGATGGTCGGCAACACCGACCGCTTCCGGGCGGCGGCCGTCGTCAAGCCCGTCGTGAACTGGATCTCGAAGACGCTGGTGGCGGACAACTACTACGGCTACGCCGAGTACCGCTACCCCGGCCAGCCCTGGGAGAACCCGATGGCGTACTGGAACGAGTCGCCGATCTCGGTCGTCGGCAACGTGTCCACGCCGACGATGGTGATGGTCGGGACGAGCGACCGGCGGACGCCGCCCTCCGAGGCCCTCCAGCTCTACCACGCCCTGCGCCTGCGCGACGTACCGACCGCCTACGTCGAGATCCCCGGTGCCTCGCACAACATCGCGAACCGGCCCAGCCAGCTCGCGGCCAAGGTGGCGTACATCCTGGCCTGGTTCGACGAGCACCGCGGCGACGAGTAGCTGGCCTCGAGGCCGGACAGCGGCGCCCGATTCGTCCTCGAGGCCAGAGCCCCACGTCCGGTCGCGCCCTCGAGGGCGGCGGTGGTAGCCTGAGGGCATGGACCAGCCGTCACAGCTCTACCGATTCCTGCGCGGCATCGTCCGCACGATCGTCAAGCTGTTCTACCGCGACGTCACGGTCGAGGGCACCGAGCACGTCCCGCTCGACCGGGGCGGCTTGCTGGTCGCGTGGCACCCCAACGGACTCATCGACCCGGCTCTGATCCTGTCGTCGTTTCCGGGCCAGGTCGTGTTCGGTGCGAGGGACGGGCTCTTGCGGTGGCCCATCGTCGGGCCGATGATGCGGGGGCTGGGGACCGTCCCGATCTACCGCGCCGTGGACCAAGAGGGCATGAGCGTCGAGGAGCGACGAGCAGCGAACGCCAAAAGCTTGGGCGCGCTCGCGACCGAGATCGCGACCGGCTCGTACTCGGCGCTGTTTCCCGAGGGCGTCAGCCACGACAACCCGCACCTGTCCGAGGTCCGCTCCGGCGCGGCGCGGCTCTACCTCCAGGCGCTCGACGCGACGACCGAGGGACCTCCACCCGCCATCGTGCCCGTCGGGCTGCACTACCAGGACAAAGACGTCTTCCGCACCGACGTCTTGATCGAGTACCACGCGCCCCTCGACCTCGACGCGTTCGACCTCGAGGCCGAAGACACTCGCATCGACGAGCTCACCGAGGCCATCGAGGCCGCGCTGACGGACACCGTCCACCCGACGGATGACTGGGCGCTGCACGCCCTCATGCACCGCGCGCGAACGCTCCTCACAGCCGAAGCGGCGGCGCGGCGCGGCGAGCGACCGGAGCTCGAGACGGTCGCCTCGAGGGCGGAAGGGTTCGGCCAGATCTGGGACGGCTACCAGGTCCGCCGCGAAACGCACCCCGACGAGATCGCCGCGCTGCGGTCCGACCTCGAGGCCTACGACGCCGGCCTGCGCACGATGGGCATGGACGACGCCGACCTCGACCGGCCGCCACTCGTGGGGTCGCCGGGTCGTGTGGCCGCGGCCGTGCTGCAAGCCGCTCTGATTGCGGCGTTGCTGCCGCCGCTGTTCGTGTTGGGCGCCGTCGTCAACGTGCCCCCGTACTGGCTGCTCAAGCTCGTCGCGAAGAAGGTGGCGAAGACCGAGAAGGATACCGCGACCGTCAAGCTGTTCGGCGGGCTGACCTTCTTTCCCATCGCCTGGATCACGGCCGGCGTGCTCGCAGCGCACGGCGTGAATGTGATGGCGGGCGTCGAGATGCCGCGCGCTCCGTGGGCCGTTGGCATCCTCGTGACCGTCCTGAGCGCGTTTGGTGGCGCGGCGGTTCTCTTGTTCACCGAGGTGTTCCAGGCGACCTGGAAGGCCGTCCGCGTCCGGGTCGCCCGGTGGCGACAAGGTGGGCGCATCTCCGGCTTGCAGTACCAGCGAGCGGCCTTGCACGACCGGTTCATGGCCCTCGCGCGAGGTCTCGGCCTCGAGGACGAGTAGCAGGACTCGGCGGCGTGGCCGGCCCGTGACGTCCGACCTCGAGGTCGGACCACAGATCGGAGACGGTACGGAATCATCAGTCCGAGACCGACCGCGGACGCGCTGTACACAGCGACGATCACTCGGTGTGAATTTAAGAGTCATCGCCTGTTGACCCTCACAGACCGCGGCGACACGGCCGCGGGAGCGCCGAAATACGGCCGTCTCGCCTGATGATTGCCTGAGGGTAGGGCTCGCCACCAGACGTCCATCGGGCCTTGACCGGCCAAAACGGCTCCGTTCTGCGCATTTATAGATCACCGCCCTGGATCTCTCGTCCTCGAGGGCGGATCGGGCCAGAGCGGGGGTTACGACAGCGGCGAACCGGCCGATAGCTTTTCCCCAGGCGGAGACAGGCTCCGCTCCCGACGCTCCCCGCCATGAACCGACGCGCCTTTCTGACGCGGTCCCAGCCGGTCCTCCGACACACGACCGCCCGCGCCGACCTGACCCCGTACACCGGCCCGTGGACCGCGGACCGGGCCGCCCACCTGGTCCGACGGACGCACTTTGGCGCCTCGCGCCCGGACGTCGTCGGTGCCTTGGTGGCCGGCTCCCCGGACCGCGCCGTCGGCGCCATGATCGAGGACGCGACCTCGAGGCCGCTGCCGGACCGCCCTCGATGGGCGAACTCCACGACGGGCAACGGCGGCGACAACATCCAGCGGCTCTACGAGTGGCAGCGCGCGTGGTACGCCGAGATGGCCGACGGCGGCCTGCGCGAGAAGATGACCCTCTTTTGGCACGACCACTTCGCGACCGGCCAGGCTGTCTACTACCACGCCGCGTTCTCCGTCGAGTACCTGACGTTCCTGCGCGAGCGGGCCATCGGGCCGTTCCGGCCGTTGTTGGAAGGCATCGGCGAGCGGCCGGCGATGCTGCGGTTCCTGGACAACGACCAGAACCAGGCGGGCAACATCAATGAGAACTACGCCCGTGAGATCCTGGAGCTGTTCTCGATGGGCATCACCGGGCCGGACGGGTCGCCCAACTACACCCAGCAGGACGTCATCGAGGCCGCCCGCGCCCTGACCGGCTGGACCGTCGACGAGGGCCGCATCCGGGGCCGCTTCGAGGCCGGACGCCACGACGGCGGCAACAAAACGCTCTTCGGCCAGACGGGCGCTTGGGACGCCGACGACGTCGTCGACTTGATCTTTAGCCAGCGCGGCGACGCCGTCGCCCACTTCCTATCCGGCAAGCTCTACGCGTGGTTCGTCCACCCCGTGCCGAACGCGGGCGTGGTCCAGGCACTCGCCGGCGTCCTGCGCCAGACGGACTTCGACCTCGAGGCGGCGCTCCGCGCGTTGCTGACCAGCGCCCACTTCTACGACTCGGCCGTCGTCGGCGCGCGGCTCAAGACGCCGATGGAGCTGCTGATCGGGTTGACGCGCGAACTCGGCCTGACGCCGTCGCAAGACGCCCTCGAGCGGTTCCGCGTCGCGAGCCAGTCGATCGGACAGGAAGTTCTGAACCCGCCGTCCGTCGAGGGCTGGCCCGGCTACGACGACCCGCTCGAGTACCGCGCCTGGGTCACGACCGGGACGATCTCCGAGCGCCGCGGCCTGGCCGACGACGCCGTCTTCGGCAGCGACGTCTTCCCGACCTACGACCCGCTGCCACTCGTGGAGCAGGTCTCGGACCGGTTCGACCCGTACCGCATGACGCACGACCTGGCCGCGCACCTGTTGGCCATCCCGTTGTCCGACCTCGACGCCGACGACCTGGCTGAGCGGACCGTCCTCGATGGCGTCCCGACGTCCTACACGCGCGAGGAGCGCCAGGGCTTCTGGACCGAGATCATCGTCTCGAGCGAGAGCGCCGCGCGGGACCGCCTGCGCCAGCTGCTCTCCGCACTCGTCAACCTGCCCGAATACCAACTCGTCTAGCCTCGCCCTCGAGGACGGCCCCCGCCGCATCTCAGGCACGACACACTCCGCCCTCGAGGCCGACGCCCCTCCCGCTCATGTGCGACCACCACGATCATCCCGCGCCCAAGCGAGCCATCGCCCTCGAGGACGGCCGCGACCACGACCGCGACCACGTCGCCTGGTCCCGGCGCGACTTCATGACCGGCGCGACGGCCGCCGCCGCGGGAGCGTTTCTGCTCGGGACCGGCGCCAACGCACAAACGGTCCGCGCATCGTCGCACACGTCGCTGCTGCGCTCGCTCGGGGAGCGCGAGACGGACCGCGTGCTGGTCATCATCCAGCTTGGCGGCGGCAACGACGGCCTGAACATGGTCGTCCCGCACTCGAGCGACGCGTACTACCGCCGCCGCCCCTCGATCGGGCAGGCGCGGTCGTCCTTGATGATGCTGGACGGCGACTACGGCTTGAACGGGGCGATGTCGTCCCTCGAAGGCACGTGGGGCGACGGCGACCTGGCCGTGATCCACTCGGCGGGCTACCCGAACCACAGCCGCTCCCACTTCCAGTCGACCGACGTGTGGGCCTCGGGCACGGGCCGCAACGAGCCGGTCTCGAGCGGCTGGACGGGGCGCTACGTGGACCGCGCGTTCCCCAGCCACGTCTCTGAGCCCCTCCCCTACCCGGTCGCCATTCGGATCGGCGGCGCGTCGTCGCTGCTGGTGCGCGGCTCGGGCGGATCGCTGGGGATGAGCTTTAGCAACGCGAACCAGTTCGACCGGCTCGCCCAAACGGGCCAGTTCTACGACGAGTCCAACGTTCCCAACACGTTGGCCGGCGACGAGCTCCGGTTCGTCCGCGAGATCTATAACTCGGGCCTGCGCTACCGCGACGCCGTCTACAACGCGTCCCAGGCCGGTAAGAACGACGGCGAGGCAGGCTACCCCGGTGGCGGCCTCGCGTCGTCGTTGGCTTCCGTCGCTCGTCTCATCAAGGGCGGCCTGCCGTCCAAGATGTACGCCGTCTCGATCGGCGGCTTCGACACGCACTCGAACCAGCTCAACCGCCAGCCCGGCCTTTTGCGCCAGATCGCCGACTCCGTCCGCGCCTTCTACGCCGACCTCGAGGCCGAGGGTCAGCGCGTGTTGACGATGACGTTCTCCGAGTTCGGGCGGACCACCAACGAGAACGGCGCCGCTGGGACCGACCACGCCGAGGCCTCCCCGATGATGGTCTTCGGCGCGGGCGTCGGCGGCGGCCTCTACGGCGACGGCCCCGCGTCCGTCTTGGCCAACCTGGACGCACGAGAGAACGCGCTCCCGATGTCGGTCGACTTCCGGCGCGTCTATGCGAGCGTCCTGGGCGACTGGTTCGGCCTCGAGGACGAGGACACCTCCGCCGTCCTCGGCGACTTCTCCCCACTCCAAGGCCTGGTCGCCGACCCGTTCACCGTCGATACCGGCGACGTCCTCGAGGCCCAAGGCCTGCGCCTGTCCGTCGCCCCGAACCCCGTCGTGTCACGGGCTCGCGTCGAGGTCGCCCTCGATGAGCCTGCGCTCGTCACTCTCGAGGTCGTGGACTTGCAAGGCCGCACCGTCCGCGTGCTGGCCGACCGCGCCCTGCCCGCCGGCGTCGCCGACGTCGACCTCGAGGTCGACGGGTTGGCCGCCGGTCTCTACCTGGTCCGCCTGCGCACGCCGCGTGCGTCTCGGACCGTCACCATCACTGTCGTCCGCTGATGACTCGCTTCTCCGCGCTCTTGGCGCTCCTTCTGCTCTTGCCTGCCTGCGACGCCTTCGGTAGCGACGATGGGGACGATCCCGCCGCCGCCCTCGAGGGCTTCCCCGTCCTGTTCGACGGCCAGTGGGGCTTCATCGACCTCGAGGGCCGACTCGTCACCTCGCCCCGGTTCGACTTCGCGGACCAGGTGTTCGGCGGCCTCTCGGCCGTCCGCCAGGGCGCGTCGTGGGGCTACGCCCGGCCCGACGGCTCGGTCGTGGTCGAGCCCCAGTACGTCGCCGCTGGTCCTTTTCGGGGCCGGATCGCGCCGGTCCGGTCTGCGAGCGAGGGCTGGTTCTACATCGACCAAAGCGGCGCCCGCGTCGGCGAAGCGGGCTACGACAGCGCCGAGCCGATCTCCGACGGGCGCGCAGCGGTCCGCCGGGACTTCCTGTGGGGCTACGTCAACGAGGACGGCGCCCTCGAGGTCGAGCCGCAGTTCGCCGCCGCCGGCCCATTCGTCGATGGGATCGCTCCGGTCCAGACCTCGAACGGCTGGCAATACATCACGCGCTCCGGTGAGGCCGCGTTCGGCGGATCGTTCGAGGAGGCCGGTCCGTTCTCGGACGTTGGTCTGGCGCCGGTCCGCGAGTCAGGCAGCGAGGTCTGGAAGTTTATCGACCGCGACGGCCGCATCGCGATCAACTCCACCTTCGAGGCCGCGGCGCCGTTCTCGGAGGGCTTCGCCGCCGTTCGCCAAAACGGCCGCACCGCGTTTATCGGCGCCGACGGCGAGTTCCTGGTCGTCCCAAAGCTGGCCCAGGCCGAATCCTTCTCTCAAGGCCGCGCGGCCGTCCGCTTCAACAGCCGCTGGACCTACATCCGCCGCGACGACGGCCTGATCGTCACGAGCCCGGCCTACACCTCCGCCAAGCCGTTCCGCGGCGGCCTCGCCCAGGTCACGACCGGGTCCGAGGACGACGACAACCTGCGCGTCGGCTACGTCGACCTCGAGGGCGACGTCGTCTGGGAGCCTACTCGATAGCCATGATTCTGATTCCGACCTCGATGCGCTCTGCCTTTTGCCTGATCGCCCTCCTTGCCGTCACCGGCTGCGACGCCTTCGGCGGTAGCGATGACGCCACCGACTTCGACTCGAGCGAGCGCTTGTTTCCGGCTCGCCAGAACGGCGACCGCGTCCTGATCGACCGGACGGGCCGCGTCGTCGTCGACCTCGACGGGTACAACTCGGCCCGATCTGGCGCCGAAGGCTTGACGCCCGCCCGCCGACGCGAGAACAACCGCAACGTGTGGGACTTTTTCGACTCGGCCGGCCAAATCGCCTTCTCCGTCCAGGCGGATGAGGCCTACGCCCCGCGCAACGGCCGCGCTCGCGTGCGTCTGGACGGCCGGTGGGCCTTCGTCGATACCGACGGCGCGTTTATCGTCAACCCGTATCTCCGAGACGCCCGCGACTTCTCAGGCAACCTGGCACGTGTCAAGACGACCGGCAACTCGTGGGGCTTTCTGGACCGCGGCGGCCAAGTCGCGATTGACCCCGCGTTCAGCAGCGTCGGAGACTTTCAGAACGGACGGGCTCGGTTCGAGAGAAGCGGGAAAGTCGGATTCATCGACGAGACGGGCGAGGTCGTTATCCCCGCCGTCTACGACGACGCCCGCGACTTCTCCGACGGGCGCGCCGCTGTGCGCCAAGGGCAGCGCTGGTCATACATCGACCTCGAGGACAACCGCCTCCTGGACAGCCAGACGTTTATCTCGGCCGGCGACTACGGATCTGGGCTCGCGCCCGTGCGCATCGAGAACCGATGGGAGTACGTCAACGAGAACGGCGAGCGTCAGATCGCACCGCAGTTCGACTCTGCGCGCGCCTTCGTCGGCGACCGCGCCGCCGTCGAGGTCGACGGCCGGTGGACGTTCGTTCGCCCCGACGGCACCCAACTCCGCGCACCCGAGTTCGACCAAGTCGATGACTTCGCGGGTGGCCTCGCCGAGGTGACCGTCGACGACAAGCGCGGCTACATCGACCTCGAAGGTGCGACGGTCTGGCTCCCGCGCGATTAGCGCCCTCGAACCTCACCGCACAGGAGAACCGGATTACCTCCCGAGGACCACGCTCGGAACGTCCTCGAGGGCTAGTCTTTGTCCAGTATCGGCATCGACTCATGTCCCGCTGGCTCCTGCTCCTGATCGCGACCGTGTGCGCCGGCTGCACGGCTGACGCCGACGGAACCGCAGGCGCACCCGGCTCCACCGTCGCGGAGGAGGCGCCCTCCAGCACGGACGTCCTCTCTTCCGATGATGAGAGCCTGTCTGGCTCCAAACGCTCGACGCCGCCCGCCCTCGACGACGGAGCCCCTACGCGCACCCTCGAGGGCGACGCCTCTGCTGCATGGGCTTCTAGCAACGCCAAGCCGGAGTCTTCGAAAGAGAGCTCCCGAGGCACCAAGGATCCGACACCGTACCAGGCACTCTCGCACTGGATTGGCGAGTACCCCGTCCTCGAGGACGGGACCCACTTCGTGACCCAGCCCGCCGTCGTCCTCTTCCTCGAGGACGCGTTCGCCGTCGAGTCTGGACTAATGAGCAAGCTGAGTGCCCTCGCGACCGAGCCCGTCCTTCTGGCCGAGCCGATCGAGTACGTCGGCGGCGCGTTCGCCTTGGAGTTCGTACCCAACGAAGGCGTCGGCCAAGAGGACCGCTCGCTCTACGTCCTGATCGACGGCGAGACCGGGACGACGTACGCGGTCTTGAACGGCGATGACAACGCCTATTACCGCTCCTCCTACGGCGCCCGGGTCGCCGACCTCGCGGCCGAGGCCGTAGCCTGGATGCGCGAGGTCTCGGGCGAGGACATCCGGGCACTCGGGCGGATGAGCGAGAACGCCCCGATCAGCCCGTAGCGTTCTCGAGGCCGATCGCGTCGCCGGTTCCACGCCGCCGCTCGGTCGAGGTCGCTGCCCTTCAAACGGCTCCGTCCTCGAGGACGACGCAGTCCGTCGATGTCCGAGGCGTCGGGCGAGGACGCCGCGACTCTGGCGACAGACGGCGAGGACACGTCGATCGGTCTGCGAACGAGATGCGCAATTTTTAGCGTGCCTCCTGAAGCCGACGTGAGCTATCGTGTCAGGGTCCATCCTCTGCGCCGATGCTTCGACTGATCCTCCCCGCCGTCCTTCTCCTCGCTGCCGGCTGCTCGAGCGGCACGATGGTCGCGACCCCGTCGTCCTCGAGTGACGCGGCCTCTGACAGCACCGAGTTCGACAAGACGGTCGCGTCGAGCACCCAGATGGACGGGCTGTTCACCGTCTACCAGGACACGACAAAGGGCTCGCTGATGATGGCGATCTCGCCGGACCAGCTCGACCAGGACTTTATCTACTTTACCCACGTCGTCGACGGCGTGCCGGTCGGGGGCCACTTCCGAGGCCAGTTCCGCGACAACAGCATCTTTACGATCCAGCGCCGGTTCGACAAGATCGAGTTCGTGGAAGAGAACACGTCGTTTTACTTCGACGAGGCCAACGCGGTCAGCCGCGCCGCCGCGGCCAACATCAGCCCGGCGGTCTTGGCCGTCGAGGACATCGTCGCTGAGGACTCGTCCGGCGTCATCCTGATCAAGGCCGACGGCCTGTTCCTGACCGAGGCGCTCGCGCCCGTCAAGCCGACGTTGCCGCCTGGCGTCCCCCCCACGGCGTTCCGATTGGGCAACCTGTCGAGCGACAAGACGGCGATCGTCGAGGTCCGCAACTACCCCGACAATACGGACGCCATCGTCCGCTACGTCTACGAGAACCCGGCTCCGCTCAACGGCGGCGGCGACGCGGTCACGGACGCCCGCTCGGTCGCGGTGACGTTGCAGCACAGCCTGATCGCGATGCCCGACGACGGCTACGACATCGTCCTCGATGACCCGCGCGTGGGCTACTTCACGACCCAGGTGACGGATCTGACCTCGACCGACATCACGCCGTACCGCGACCTCGTCCACCGCTGGCGCATCACGGGCGAGAGCGGCCGCGCCTCGGAGCCGCTCGTCTGGTGGATCGAGAACACGACGCCGGTCGAGTACCGCGACGCCATCCGCGACGCGTCGCTTCGCTGGAACGAGGCGTTCGCCTCAGCCGGCCTCGAGGGCGCCGTCGAGGTCCGCGTCCAACCCGACGACGCCGACTGGGACGCCGGCGACCTGCGCTACAACGTGCTCCGCTGGACGTCCTCGCCCACGCCGCCGTTCGGCGGCTACGGCCCGTCGTTCGTCAACCCGCGTACGGGCGAGATCCTGGGCGCCGACGTGATGCTCGAGTACACGTTCCTGCGCAACAGGATGACGTACGACGAGCTGTTCGAGACGGCCGGCTTGCACCTGGGCGAGGCCTCGATGGCCGCCCTCGAGGGCGGAGACCACGGCTCGTTCTGCTCGCTCGGCCACCGGCTCCAGGCGCAGACGCTGCTCGCCCGGTCCGCCCTGGAAGCGCGGGGCGCGTCGGAGCAGGAGATCGCGGCACTCGTGGAGCAAGGCGTCTACTACCTCGTCCTGCACGAGATCGGGCACACGCTCGGCCTCAACCACAACATGAAGTCGAGCCAGATGCTCACCTACGAGCAGACGACCGACTGGGACCTGACGATGGAGCGCGGGCTGATCGGCTCGGTGATGGACTACCCGGCCGTCAACGTGGCCGCGCCGGGCGAGAGCCAGGGCGCGTACTACACGACGCGCCCCGGCCCCTACGACCACTGGGCCATCACCTTCGCCTACGGCGACCTCGAGGACGACGAGCGCGCCGCGCTCCTGGCCCGCTCCAACGAGCCCGCCCTCGCCTTCGGGAATGACGCCGACGATATGCGGAGCCCGGGCAAGGCCATCGACCCGCGCGTCAACATCGGCGACATGTCGAGCGACGCGTTGCTCTACGCCGAGCGCCGGCTCGACCTGGTCGAGGACACGTTCGACGGGTTGTTGGCGAAGTACAGTCAGCCGGGCGACAGCTACCAGGACCTGCTCCAGGCCTACCTCGTCCTGACCGGCGAGATCCGCAGCCAGATGGCCGTCGCGAGCCGCTACGTCGGCGGCGTCTACGTGGACCGCGCGATGGCGGGACAGCCGGGCGCGACCCAGCCGTTCACGCCGGTCCCGGCCGAGACGCAGCGACGGGCCATGGAGATCGTGGCGCAGGGCCTGCTCGCCCCGGACGCGTTCGACGCGCCGGCCAGCGTCTACGGCTACCTCGCGCGCCAGCGCCGCGGGTTCGACTTCTTCTCCGCCCCGGAGGACCCGCGCATCCACGCCCGCGCGCTCGCCATCCAGCGGAACGTCCTCGACCACCTGACGCACCCGAACACGGTCGAACGGATCACCGACGCCCGCTTGTACGGCAACGACTACTCGCTCACCGAGGTCATGACCGACCTCACCGACGCCATCTTCGCGGCCGACCTCGAGGGCGACGTCAACACGTTCCGCCAGAACCTTCAGGTCGACTACGTCACGCGCCTCGCGGCCCTCGCGGCCGACGAGAAGGACGCCTACGACTCGATCGCCCAGACGCAGGGGCTCGCCCAGCTCCGCGCCATCGAGGACTTGCTCGAGGACGCCGACGGCAACGCCGAGACGCGCGCCCACCGCGACCACCTCGCCTTCTTGATCGAACGCGCCCTCGATGCCGACTAAGCCCGACACCGTCCTCGAGGCCGACCCGACCGACCTCGAGGTCACGCCGCCGAAAGAGCGGACGCCGTACATGCCGGACAACCAGAGCATGAAGGTGCTCCTGGGCGCGCTGGCCGTCGGTGCCGTCGTGGCGGTGGCCCTCGTCGTCCTGATCGTCACGTTCGGGTAGCGCCCTCGAGGACGATGGCCGACCTCGAGGGCGGCAACAAGCGGTGGGGTTGGGACCGTTAGAGTGTTGATGCTCCGCTTTCTCGCCCTGCTCGTTCTGTTCGCTGCATCCGTCGCGGCCCAGCCGGCGACGGTGCTCGGGACGGTGACGGACGCCGAGACGGGCGAGCCGCTGGCCGGGGCAAACGTGGTCGTGGCTGGAACGACGCTCGGGACCTCGGCCGACGGCGACGGCCGGTTCGTCCTCGAGATCGGCGCGGGAGCGCCACGACTGGCGGCGACGATGCTGGGCTACGAGTCGGCATCGACGACGCAGCGGGTCGCGCCCGGAGACGTGCTCGACGTGGACTTCCGCCTACGACCGAAAGCGCTCGAACTCGGGACCGTCGAGGTCGTGGCCCGAGACGACGGTTGGCACCGGGCGCTCCGCTCGTTTACGACTGTGTTCCTGGGCACAACACCTAACGCCGAGCGGACGGAGTTCGTCAACCCAGAGGTCATCGACCTCGAGGCCGGACCGGCCCTTCTCGAGGCCGCAACGGTGGCGCCACTCCGCGTGCGAAACGACGCCCTCGGCTACGACGTGACCGTACACGGCTTGGTGTTCGTAGGCAACCGCGAAGGGCGGGCGTGGGACGGGATTGTCGCCTTCGAGGACACATGTGCCCTGTGCGAACCGGATGTCCTCGAGGCTCGAGAACGGGCGTATCGCGGGTCGCTCCGTCACTTTCTACACGCGGCCGTGGCTGGACGCGCTGGGGCCGAGGGGTTCGTCTCGAGATCCGTCTCGCAGCCGGGCGCGAAGCCTTCGTTGAGGTGGTATATCCGGCGGTTACTCGGCACGGACGTGGACACGCTCGGCTACCGCCTTGAGGCCGCGCCGCACGGGTGGGACCTGGTCATCGACCGGGCGATCAGCGTGGCGTATCACGGCGAGCCCGACGAGCGATCGATACGGAAGGACTACCAAGAGTCGTGGCTCACGCCGCGCGAGAACCGCATCCCGCTCGGCCCCGACGGGACGCTGCTCGACGGCGCGGACGTCGTACGCCACGGCTACTGGGACTGGGAGCGGTTCGCGGACTTGCTCCCCACAGACTACCGACCTCGCGAGTAACAAGCGAAGGCCAGGCGCTCTCACCGGCAGCATCCTCTCGAGGTCGGACACATCGCGCGGACGGTCCGATAGCGAGGCCCGTGTCGTAGGAGAATGTGCCCCCTCTAAGCCCATGCGCTCGAACCACCTCCTGTTGTTTGTGCTCGCCCTCGGACTCCCCTCGTGCGCGCCTGCGGCACCAGCCGACGCTGCCGCAGACTCAGAGATTGACCTCGAGGACGTCGTGACGCTCTTGTGCCGTGGCAGCGTCACGACGGCTCCAAGCGCGGGCGATGCCGGCCGGCACATCACGTGGACGGCGTACACCAGCGAGAGCACACCCGCGTCCCTGGGTACCGCGTACGCCCGGACTGTCTCGGACACGCCCTCAGAGACCGATGCCAGAGGATGCACGACATGGCGCGTCCCAGCCGACGCCCCCTCCGAGACGGTGAGCATCTGCCCGGTATCGGCGGCGGGGCCGTGGAGCGGGTGCCCTGAGCCGGTTCCAGACGGCACGCGAGCGGTCATGCTCTCGTCCTCGATGAGCCTTTCTGAATGACGAGCCCCGCGTGGGCGACCTCGAGGACGAGCCCGGCGCCACGCGGAGGGCGCAGCTAGTAGCGCCAGTTGATCAACGCGTCGTCGCGCGTGGCCTCGCGCAGTGTCCACCCCTTTGGAAACAGCGCGACCTCGTAGTGCGGCGTCGGGACGTGACGCTTGGCGCCCGGAGGGAGCGGCTGGTTCGCCGGGACCTCGAGGTAGGGCGGCATCTGGACCGGCGAATAGACTGGGTGCTCGATTCGGATCGCGTGGACGCCTGTCCAGGTCGAGGCGAGGTCGGCCCGCCCTCTCTCATTCGTCAGGATGCTGAGCCAGCGCAGGTCGTGATCTCCGTTGTGGCCGGCGAACGGGTGGCACGTCTCGGGCTCATCGACGGAGCGACACCGGAGCGGGTACACAGACGCGCCCTCGATGGGCTCTCCGGTCACGACGTCCACGACGCGAACGGACGCCGAGTGCCACGATGCCTGAGCCTGGAGATCCGCAGCGGCGAGGACGAGGCACAGGGCCAGAACAGCGAGAGACCGCACGATTCAGCGAGAGGAGAATCAAACGCTACTCACGGCTTCCGAACCGCCCGTAGTCCTGTCGACCCGTCGTGGCGGTGCGGTGGGCGATCTCGAGGCCGCACCACGATAGTCGCCCTCGAGGACGGCGAACCCTAGCAGCAGCTTCCGCTCGGCTCGCCATCGGCGGACGGCGCGACGGGCTCGCAATCGAACAGGCCGAAGTGCGTCGAGCGGTCGCCGACGACCTCGAAGTACTGACCGTAGCGCGTGTCCTGAACCATCGCGGCCGAGTTGCCGCAAACCTGCATCGGGCGTCCGGCCTCGAACAGGTGATGATCGTCCAGCATGAAGGCGTGGCGCTGCCCCTCGATACCGCCCTTGTAGGTCGCGACCTGACCGTAGTCCTCGCAGCGGTCCTCGATGAGGTCCGGCAGCTTGAACGCGCGGACCGTGCGCGAGACGAAATTGGCGTTGCCGAGCTTCTCGCGCAGGACGAGATCCTCGACCTCGAGGACGCTCTCGGAGACGGTCCGCACGTCGGCCCAACCCAGGTCCGCCATGGTGCGGCGGAAGTCCTCGGTGTAGAGCGCGCCGCCCAGGCACTCTCCGACCAGGACTTCGTCGGCGCGGACCTCGTCGCTCAGGCGGCGGTCGACGAACACGTCGGAGAAATAGAGCTCGCCGCCGGTCTTGAGCACGCGCGTGATCTCGCGGAACACGACGTCCTTGTCAGGCGCCAGGTTGAGCACGCAGTTCGAGATCACGACGTCGACCGACTCGTCTTGGACGCCGGCCGCAGACAGGTCCTCGATGAGTCCGAGGCGAAACTCCGTCGTGGGCGACTCGTGACCGAGGGCCTCCGCGACCGCCTCGCGGTGACGCTGGGCGATCTCGATCTGAGCCTCCGTCATGTCGATCCCGATGACACGTCCTCGAGGTCCGGCGAGGGCCGCAGCGACGAACGCGTCGCGGCCCGTCCCACAGCCCAGGTCCAAGACCGTCGCGCCCTCGAGGGCGGGCGGGATCGGGGAGCCGCAACCGTAGAACTTGCTCAGGACCTCGTCCGGCAAGAGCGACAGGATCGGCTTGTGGAGCTCGGGGACGGCCTCGGCCGGGCAGCAGGCGCTCGTCTTGAGGTCGTCGGAGGACTGGAGCGTCTCGCCGTAGTACGTGCGGACCTGGTCGTGCGTGAGGGTTTCCATGCGTCGGAGAGTGGGGGTCGGGATGATAGTCGTCGTGGCAACCGCGAAGCTTCCCCGGTCTCTAAAATCAGCGCTCGTCTGACACGCCCTCGAGGGCGATGCGACTGGGATTCTGTAGAAGCACGGCGTGCCGTGTCCCTACGAAAGGCAGATACGATGGCAGAGGCGTCACCTCGAGGTCGGCAGGCGGGCTTTTCTACCGCACGGCTACGCCCGCGATGTGGGGCGACACGACGGCCAGCGGCACGCGGAAGCGCTCGACCTCGACGCTGGAGAACCC
>NZ_JBARYR010000285.1:0-2711 GCF_049648075.1 Rubrivirga sp.
GGCGGCGCGCTCTTCGGCGAGGTCGAGGGACGCTGGGCGCTGGCCCAGAACAGGGTCTCTCGGTTCACCTTCGGCGAGCGGCCGACGGACGGGTTCGCCGTGTTCGCCGTCCGCGGCGGATGGCGGCCGGCAGGCGCGCTCTCGGGCCTACGCGTCCAGGCCGGCGTCGAGAACCTGCTCGACGCGCGCTACCAAGAGCACCTCGCCATCGAGGACCTGGCCGCCCGCGGGCGGAGCGCCTACGTCTCGCTCGGCTTCGACCTCTAGCTATGTCACCGGCGGGTTCTGACGCGGCAGGCTAGAGCGTGACGTTCTCAAACCGTGGTGAGCGAATCCCGTCTGCTCGGCCGTTTAGCCGCTCGCTCCGTCCCTCCCTTCCTCCCTGAAAATGCGAGTTCTCTTCCTGTTCGCCCTGCTCGCCGGTGCGGCCCACGCCCAGCACAACCACGGCACCGCCGCGAACGTCGACGGCCTCGAGGTCGCCGAGACGTTCGTGGTCACCGGTCTTCGCTTGGACGAGACCGACCCGCCGCCCGGCAGCGGCGTCGGCCGCGCGGGGCTGCGGTATGGCGACGGCGGCTACGTCTCCGTCGTCCACGGCAAACCCTTCGTCCGGGGCCGCGTTGTCTGGGGCGGACTCGTCGCCGACGGACAGGTCTGGGCCGCCGGCGCCCACCAAGCGACCGAACTGGTCACGACGGTCGCCCTCGAGGTCGGCGGCACCCGCCTCGAGCCCGGCGCGTACAGCCTGTTCGTGACGCCGACCGGCGACCGCTGGACGTTGCACGTCAACACCACGCTCGGCATGCACCTGGCCGACGAGTACGACCCCGCGCTCGACGTCGTCGCCCTCGAGGTCGCACCGCGCAGCCTCGAGGACGTCGTCGAGAGCCTGACGTGGTCGTTCGCCGACGACGGCTCGGCACTGGTCCTGTCATGGGACCGCCGCTCGGCGGCCTTCCCGATCTCCCGATTGCCATGAGACTCCTCCTCTTCACCCTGTCCCTGACGCTCGTCGCCTGCGAGTCTCGTCCTGAACACCTCGCCGTCGAGGACGACCTGGCCGACCTCGAGGCGGGGCTCGTCGACCAGGACTCGGCCGCGTTCTCGTTCCCGTCCGACCTCGAGGGCGGCATCGCCTACGTGACGGCGGTCTACACGAACTGCCCCGACGTCTGCCCGATGACGATGGCCCAGACCCAGAAGGTGCGCCAAGCGCTGGGGCCGGACGCGAGCCGCGTCCAGTTCGTCGCGCTCACGTTCGACCCCGCGCGAGACACGCCGACGGCTCTCCGCAAGTACGCGGAGTCGTGGGACCTCGACCCGAGTTGGACCCTGGCGACCGGCGATTCGACGACGGTCACGGCCTTGATGGACCGGATCGGCGTCCGCGTTCAGGAGTCGCGCCGGGACACCTTTGCCGATGGGCGCGTGTACTACGCGCTCAGCCACACCGATAAGGCGCTGCTCTTGGACGCCCAAGGCAACGTGGTCGAGACCTACGGCGGGAGCGCGGCCCCGCCCGAGATGGTCGCCGAAGACGTCCGCGCCCTCCTCTAAGCACCATGCGCTTTTTCCTCCTGCTCGCCTCGCTCGTCGTCCTGACGGCCTGCGAAGACCCCTCCCCCGTCGACGGCCCCGACCCGTCCGAGCCCGCCCGAGCGGACATCCCCGACACTCCCATCGCGCTTCCCGACGCGTTCGGCCTCGAGGACGCGTTCGCGCGCGCGGCGCCGGCCGGCGGCGTCTCGGCCATGTTCATGGACGTCTTGAACGGGACGTCGCTCGCCGACACCATCCTGGCCGTCCGCGTCGAGGGCGTCGGCCGGACCGAGATCCACCGGACGCAGGAGAACGCCGACGGCCTGAGCGAGATGGTCCCCGTCGAGGGCGGCATTCCGGTCCCGGCCAACTCCACGGTCATACTCGAGCCCGGTGGCTTGCACGTCATGCTCTACGACTTCGAGGGCGACCTGTCCGAGGGCGACCTGCTCGACGTCACGCTCGAGCTCTCGAGCCGCGAGCAGATGACGACCGTCGTCCCGGTCCAGGGCCTCTAACCGCCGGTCCGCGCCCCACGCCGACCTCGAGTCCGCTTGGCCGCGATAGCGGTCCGGGCTGACCGTCCTCGAGGTCGAGCCGTTGAGGTGGCACCGGCCCTCCACGTGAGAGGCACGCCGCTGGTGCCCCTCCGACGGCCTCGAGACCGGGAGCACGGAGCGCAGGGCGGAGTAGATCGAGGAAAGCCCTTGCTCTATGCCCTTCGTCCTGGCGGCCGGCGCCGTCCCCCCGTTTCTCGTCGAGGTCGTCGCGATCGTCCTCGCGGCAGCCGTCGTCGCCTACATCAGCCAGCGGCTCGGGCTCGTTCCCATCGTCGGCTTCCTGCTGGCCGGCGTCGTCATCGGCCCGAGCGCGCTCGGACTGGTCACCGATCAAGAGCTGATCGACGCCGCGGCCGAGGTCGGCGTGCTGCTGCTTCTGTTCACGATCGGCATCGAGTTCTCGCTCGACAAGCTGGCCCGGATCAAGCGGCTGATCTTTGTCGGGGGCGGACTCCAAGTCGGGCTCACGACGGGCCTGGTGGCCGGGCTCTGCATCGCGTTCGGCATCGACTGGCGGCCGGCCGTCTTCACGGGCTTCCTGGTGGCGCTGTCCTCGACGGCGATCGTAATCAAGCTGCTCGGCGACCGTGGCGAGACGAACTCCGAAGT
>NZ_JBARYR010000286.1:0-7333 GCF_049648075.1 Rubrivirga sp.
AGAGCCGGCTGAGGGCGGCTTCCTCCGCGGCCTCGCGGAACGAGCCGAACGTCCTCGAGGGCAGGCCATAGGGAATCTGGACGGTGTCCTCGAAGGCGAAGTCGTCGCCGTAGAGGCCCGTGAGCGCCTCGGCGGCGGCGCCCGAGATCACGCTGTGGCCCGACGAGTACTCGGGGAACGGCGGCGTCTGCAAGAGCGGCTGCCAGTCCTCGTCGATGTGCTCGTTGATGACGGTCTCCGGGCGGATCAAGCGGCTCCGGTACTTCTCGTCCCAAACGGAGATGAAGCCGTCGGCGAGGGCGAGGGCCGTTCGGGCGTAGGCCTCGGCGGCGCCGGCTGTATCGTCGCCGGCCTGGCGGCTGGCGATGGCGACGATGCCCATCCAGTGGCCGCCCGGCGTCAGCTTTTTGGTCGCGAACATGGCGTGGCCGCTCGTGTGGACGACGTACGGGTTGCAGTCCCAGAACGCCGCGATCGCGCGGGCCTCGTCGTCCATCTCGTTCGTGATCTGGTAGACCTCGTCGACCTGGGCGCGGAAGGCGGTGCCGGCCTCGAGGGCGAACGGCGGTGGCGGCTGGGGCTTGAACTGGGCGGCGGAGTCCAAGACGAACGGACGTAGCGTGCCCCAGTTGGGCTCGATGGCGTCCATGTACGCGGGGGGCGTCGGGCGCCAGGTGCCGGGCTCGTTGGTGACCGTGTACGCGGGGCCGCTCCGGGTCTGGGCGTAGCCGTCCGCTGCAGCCCACTCAAGGACGTGCTCGCCGACCGTCCGGCCGTACTCTTTCGACCTCGAGGCGAGAGCCCGCGGCATCCCGGCCTCACGCAGACGGCCATCGACCTCATCGCGGTACGCGATCACATCGTCGGTCGAGAACGTCATGGCCTCTCCGACGGTGAGCGCGGCCCAGACGGCCGCGGTCGGGCCGTGGACCTCGCCATCGGGTACGGGCGCGGCCCCGAGGTCGCGGACCTGACCGGCCAGCGTCCCGACGTCGTTGCGGGTCGCGGCCATCGCCTCGTAGGCGGCGACGGAGACGTAGGCGTAGACGCGGCTCGCCTGGGGTGGGCTGAAGATGTCGTACGTCATCACGTCCGTGACGCGCTGGACGGCGCCGTGGAGCAGCTCCGGATCGTCGGCCTCGAGGGGGACGACGTCGGAACCGCCACACCCGGTAGCGAGCATCGCGAGGACGAGCAGAGCAGAAGAGCGAAACGTCATCACTTACGAGGGGGGCGTCTCAACGTGTCGTGGGAAGATCGTCCCTCTCGCCGAGGGGCCATCGGAGAACGGCTCGGGCGAGAGGCGGACGGCGTCGGTCAGGAGCCGAACGGGGCGCGTGCCGAACGAGTGCGCCGAGACGCCGAGTTCGAGGCTGTTGTAGATGGCCGTCGGGAACGGGAGCGTCGGGCCGGGCGCGTCGACGAGGAGCGCGTCGTCCTGCCAGAGCCGGACGTGGCCGTCCTCAACACCGAGGCGGAGGTGCCACCGCACGCGGACCCACTGCCCGGTCGGGAACGGCGTGCGCTGGCCGGAGGGCGCTCGGAAGGTGGGCTTGTCGCGGGCCTTGAGCTCGACGCCCAGGTCGCCGTCCTCGAAGACGACCACCCGGATGCCGGCCTGGGACAGCAGGAGGTCGCCCTCGAGGTCGGCCAGCGAGAACGGCACGGCGTCACCGCTGACGAAGTACGACGCCTCAAACCACACGTCGTCGCCCTCGACGAAGTACACGAGCCCCGTCGTCAGCGAGGCCTTCGAGGTGGTCATGCCCGGCGTCGGGGCGGGGACGGTACTCGAGAGCGCGAGCGAGCCCCGGGCCGCACCCCCAGAGAGGGGCTCGACGCGGGCGTCGCCGAAGTCGCTGCCCTCGAGCACGCGGCGCAAGAGGGCCACATAGGCCTCTACGGTCGGCGTCTCAGGCGACTGCATCGTGGCCGTCGTCCATCCTCGCGCTGGGTCGATGAGAGCACGGAGACCGTCGGCTCCCGTGGGGAGATCCTCGAACCCCTCATCCAACGTCTGGGTCGTCGGGAAGCGGTCACCGGAGCCGGGGTCGACGCGGTAGCGGACGCCGCCCTCGAGGACGTACGAGCGCTCGACCTCGTCGGGATCGAACACGACCGCTACAAAGACCCACTCGCTGTCGGCCTCGACCTGGTAGAGCCGGCCGTCGGCCGTCAGCACGTACTCGACGCCCTCGGAGGTCCAGCGGTCCAGCACGCGCGCCTCCGCGATGGGGCCCTGGGACCCGGCGCCGTCACACGCGGCGAGCGCGACGACCAAAAGGAGAGCAACTACGCGCACGGCCACTTACGTACCGAATAGACATACCAAAAAGATCCGACACCGACGGCCTTGGGGACAAGGCAGACGGCGCGTTTTCATCGGTTTGCCAACGTCTCAGTGCGCGCGTCATTGCCAACGCGGAAGGCCTGGAGCGGACCGTCGCTCGGAGCGGAGATCAACAGAGGGGCACCGCCGGCCTCGAGGAGGCGCAGCGCGCGCACCTCGCCCTCGAGGACGAGTCCTCGGTCGAGCCCCGCTGGCTCGAAGCCGCGGTCGCCGTCGCCCATGAGTGCCAGACCGAGCCCGGCGTCGTAGCGGCCCCGCGTGGGACGCACGCCCAACAGCCCTCCGCCCACCACCAGGTCCATCACGCCGTCGCCATCGAGGTCGGCGGCCTCGAGGGCGTAGATGGGCTCGATCTGAGCCAGGTCCGGCATCGGCCGCAGGTCGAACTGGCCCGTCCCGTCGTTCCAGGCGATGGCGCTCTCGAACGTGGTCGCGGTCCGCTGCTCGGCGTCACCGGCGCGGGCGCCGAACAAGTCGGGGACCGTCCGCGCGCCGAACTCCGTCGCGGTCGGGTACTCCTTGCGGAGCTCGGGGAACGTCTGCTGCAAGAGGGCGATGGTGGCGAGCGGGTAGTCGTCGCCGCTTCGGTGCGTGGTCAGGATGCCGTCGAGCGCGTCGTTGCCGTCGAAGTCGCTGAGCCACAGCCGCGCGGGGTGCTCCGGCGACGCCTTCAGACGGGAATTCAGCCCCAGGTTGCCCAAGGCCAGATCGAGGTCGCCGTCGCCGTCCAGGTCCGCGACCTCGAGGGCGGTCCACCACCCGGTCGCGCCCCCCAGTCCGGTGTCCACGGCCTCGAGGGCGGAGCCCGTGTTGCGCCAGACGGTCGGCGCCATCCACTCGCCGGCCACGACCAGGTCGTCGCGGCCATCGCCGTCGAGGTCCGCCCAGGCGGCGCGGCTGATCATGCCGGCGGCCTCGAGGCCGGGTGCGGCCGTCTCGGTGACGTCGCGGAAGCGTCCCGTCCCGTCGTTCTCCAAGAGAGCGCTCGGGGCCGGCATTCCATAGGCGCGCGGGACCACGCGCCCGCCGACGAACAGGTCGGTGTCGCCGTCGCCGTCCCAGTCGCCCGGTGCGACGGCGCCGACGTGGACGAAGCTGTCTGGGAGAGATCCGGCTGGCGCCTCTAGGAAGCCGCCGGCTCCATCGCCGAGGTAGAGTCGGTCGCGGATCGCGTCGTTCTCGCCTCGGAACTCGTTGCCCGCCGTGGCGACGTAGAGGTCGAGGTCGCCGTCACCGTCGGCGTCGAAGAACACCGCGTCGACGGCTTCGCCTTCGGCGTGGTCCACCCAGGCGTCGGCGTTCGACTCGACAAAGCGGCCGCCCGGCGTTTGCAGGAACAGCTCGTTCGACTGCTTGCGAGCGCCCCCGACGAACACGTCCTCGAGGCCGTCGCCGTTCACGTCGCCCGTGGCGAGCGCGGGTCCCAAGCGGGACACGTTGTGCGGCATCAGCCGCTCGCGGTTGAAGTCGAGGAAGACGTTCTCGGTGTGCGCCCATGATGGGAGCGCAGACCCCGAGACATCGGTGAACAGGCGAGAATCGGTCGCGGGCGCTACCTCCTCGAGGCCGGCATCGGCCTGGCGCAACGTGAGTGGGCCGGCCGGCACGTCCTCGAGGGTCTGCGCCCGGCCGTCGGGCCACGTCACGCGGACCCGGGTCGCCGAGGTGGCGCCTCTCAGCCCGACCGTGATCCGGGGGTCCTGCGACGACAAGAACCCGCGCGTCGGCTGGGCCTCCGTCGTCTGCATCCCGGTCGAGTCCGACCAGACCTCGACGCGGGCGCCGATGCCGCCGGTGTTCGCGCCCTCACCCTCGAGGACGATCTGGATCGAGGTCGCCCCGCGTTCGGACGCCTGGTTGACGAAGACGGCGGCCGGCGCGTTGACGTCGTTTACGACCACGTCGAGGTCGCCGTCGTTGTCCAGGTCCACGACGGCCGCGCCGTTCGAGAACCCTTCGTGCTCGATGCCCCACGCCACATCCTCGAACCGGAACCCGCCGACGCCGCGGAACGATGCGTTGGCGACCGTGACCTGCGGCATCCGCTCCCACACCTCGCGGCTGTCTTCGCCGATTCCCTCGGCCAACGTCTGCTGGACGGCGGCGTTGGACACGTAGTTGATGTAGTCGAGGTCGTTGGGCCGGCGCCAGATCCCGTTCGTGACGTACACGTCGCGGTGCCCATCGAGGTCGAGGTCGGCGAGCAACGCGGACCAGCTCCAGTCCGTGGCCTCCAAACCCGAGACCGTCGCGACGTCGGAAAAGCGCGGGATGCTGTCCGGCCCGAGCCCCCGGTTGAGCTGGAGCGAGTTGCGCGCGACCTGCGGGCCGTAGCCCAGCGTCCGCTTAAAGTGCTCGATGTCGTACGTGTCGTCGCCGACCGACGTCTGGCGGATCGTCTCGTCGCCGGGCATCATGTCCAGGACGACCAGGTCGCTGGTCCCGTCGCCGTCAACGTCGGCCGCGTCGGCGCCCATCGAGAACCGGGAGGAGTGCGCGAGCGCCGTCTGCGACACCTCGCGGAACGTCCCGTCGCGCCGGTTGAGGTAGACGAAGTCGTTCTCGTGGAAGTCGTTGCCGACGTACAAATCGGTCCAGCCGTCCCCGTCGAGGTCGCTCGCGACGACGCTCAGGCCGTAGCCGCTCAGCCCGCTCACGATCCCGGCCTCTTCGGTCACCTCGACGAACCGGGGCAGTCCGTCCTCGAGGCCGCCGTCGTTGCGGTAGAGCCGGTCGCCGGTCACCTCGTTGCGCACGCGCGTCACCTCGGGCTTCTCGTAGCTCCGGTCCGTGTGGACGGCGTGGTTCAAGAGGTAGACGTCGAGGTCGCCGTCCCGGTCGTAGTCGAAGAACGTGGCCTGCGTGCCGAAGCCCTCGAAGTCGAGCCCGACCTCGGCCGCGACCTCGCGGAACCGGGGGACGCCGTCAGCCCCTGGCCCCTCGTTCAGGAACAGCTCGTTGCGTCCGCGCTGCCCTTTGTAGTCACCCAGGGCCGAGACGTAGATGTCTAGCCGGCCGTCGCCGTCGACGTCGGCCATCGTGACGCCGGTCGTCCAGTCGCTGGTCCCGGCCACGCCGGCGGTCTCGGTCACGTCCTCGAGGCGGACGCCCCTCTCCTCCGACCGGTTGAGATAGAGCACGTTGGGTCCCTCGTTAGCCGTGAAGTACAGGTCGGCCCGGCCGTCGCCATCGAGGTCGCCCGCGGCCACGCCGCCGCCGTTGTAGTAGTAGAGGTAGCTCAGGATGTTGAAGTCGCCGCCCTCCTCCAAGACGTTCTCGAACGTCACGCCGGACTCGGTGGGGTCGAGGCGTGTGAACAGCGGCTCCTCGCCGGTGGCGCAGCCGGCGACGGCGAGCGCGGCGAGGGCGAGCCAGACGCGTCCTCGAGGACAGCGCGTCCTCGAGGGCGGAGTCGGCCTCGAGGACGATAGAGATGAAGAGAGAGCCATCAGAATCACAGATACCGTTTTGAACACACTACCTCCAACCGAGTCATCCCCGCGCAAGCGGGGATCCAGGACGGACGGGGCACCGTGCCGCTCGATCCCTGGATTCCCGCCTGCGCGGGAATGACTGGTTTCGTGAGGTCTAGGCATTACGCGTCCTCAAGGTCGCCCGGCGTCGCTCGTCCTCGAGGGCGCTTTCTCAGCACCGGCCTTGACCTCACGAGAGTCTCGCACCAGTCCGAGTACAGGTCGCGCCACGCCGGGTTCTCGTCCTCGATGAGCTGGAGCTTCCACGAGCGATTCCACTTCTTGAGTTGCCTCTCCCGTCGGATCGCGTCCTCGATGCGGTCGTGCGGCTCGACGTAGACCAGGCGCGTCGTGCCGTGCTCTTTCGAGAACCCCTCGAGGACGCCCCGCTTGTGCTCGTCGATGCGGCGCACCAGATCGCTCGTCACGCCGATGTAGAGCGTGCCGTTGCGGCGGCTGGCGAGGAGGTAGACGTAGCCGGGCTTCGGCATACGGGAAGGTTGGCGAGTCGCCCGCTCTGGATCCCCGCCTACGCGGGAATGACTGCGGGGTCGGATTGCGGGGATGGGGAAAATCTGCGGCCTCGAGGACGGCTACCGCGCCGCCACGGCGGCGTCCTCGAGGGCGAACACCACCGGCGCGGCGTCATTGCGTACGGCCACGACAACCGTCCGCCCGCCGACCTCGAGGGCGACCAGGTGACGCGTCTGGCCCGGTACACGGAAGCCCGACCTCGAGGGCGCCAACCCACCATTGGTGCCGCGCAAGAAGACGCCGGGTGAGGACATCTGACGGCCAAGGTCGGGCTTGAGATCGTCGCGGTTACCGGCCAGCAACAGGTCCGGCGTGCCGTCGCGGTCGGCGTCGAGGACGAGAGCCGCGTTCATCGGGGCGAGCTGGACCTCGAACGGGAGTCGGCGGACGGACCACCCGCCGTCGTTCACGAGGGCGACGGAGGCGAGTTGGGAAGCCTGGTACACCTCGGCGCGCTCGAGCTGGGCCGGCGTCAAAAGGTCCTCGACCGTTTTGCCGACGTAGGTGCTCGGTGTGAGGTACTCGCGCTTTAAGCTCGGGAGCTGGCCGACCAGCTCGTTCCGCAGCGCGAACGGCAGGCTCCGACCTCGGTTGTAGACCGAGAGCAACGGGTCGTTGCGGCCGTTCCCGTCGAAGTCGCCGACGTGCAGGCGAAGCGGCCCCTCTCCGACTTGGAGGCGACTGTTCAACCCCCAGTTCGCCGCGACAATATCGAGGTCCCCGTCTGCGTCGAGGTCGGCGACCTCGATGGACTGCCACAGACCGTCCGTACCGTCGATGGGCGAGGCCATGAACCGGCCGCCGTCATTCGTCCACACGGTGACCGGCCCCCACTCGGCCGCCGTGATGAGGTCCGGGTCGCCGTCGTCCTCGAGGTCGGCCCACGCCGCGCCGGAGACCATGCCGGTCTCATCGAGGCCGGGGGCCGAGCTGCGCGTGACGTCGACCAGGCGAGGCGCGCCGGGACGGCCGTCGT
>NZ_JBARYR010000287.1:0-6659 GCF_049648075.1 Rubrivirga sp.
ACGCACGGCTCGACGCCGTCTTCTTGTCGCCCCACAAGTTTCTGGGCGGTCCTGGCTCGGCAGGACTGCTCATCTTTGACGAGTCGCTGTACCCGCACGACCTGGCGCCGAGCGTCGGCGGCGGCGGCACAGTCCGCTACGTCAATGCCGATGTCCACGACTACCTCGAGGACGTAGAAGCCCGAGAGACCGCGGGCACGCCTGGGCTCTATCAAGTTCTCCGTGCGGCATACGCTCTCGACGTCAAACGCTCCGTCGGCGTCGATGTCATCCGTGACCGCGAGCACGCCCACCTCGAACGCGTCCTCGATGTCTGGGGCAGCCACGACCGCATCGACATCCTGGGACCCGACGCCATCGACCGATTGTCGATCGTGTCGTTCAACGTCCTCGACGGGCGAGGGCGCGTGCTCCACCCTCGGTTCGTGACCGTGCTACTGGACGACCTGTTCGGCGTCCAAAGCCGGGCTGGTTGCTCCTGTGCCGGACCGTACGGGCACCACCTGTTGGGAATCGGCGCTGCCAAGGCTGACCGCTTCCGCTCGTGCATCACCGACGGCATCTATGGCTTGAGACCCGGCTGGGCGCGCGTTGGCTTCCACTACTCGCACGACGACGACGAGGTCGGCTACCTGCTAGACGCCGTCGCGTTCGTCGCCGACCACGGCGCTCGGTTCCTGTCGCTCTACACCTTCGAGGTCGAGTCCGGCGCCTGGATCCACCGCGACGGCCGCACGGCTACGCCGCGCTACGGACTCGATGCGTTGCCCGTCGCCCTCGAGGACGTGACCGGCGCGGCGCGAAAGCGACTCTTTGAAAGCGCCCTCGAGGACGCCCATCGGATCGCGGCTGGTCTGCCCGACCTCGAGGGCGGGACGCTGCCGGGCGAGATCGCCGACCTCCAGTTTTTCGCGGTCCCGGCTTAGCCCGTGCTAGTTCCGAGGCGGGGCGTGAGGTCCGTGAACTCCGTCTCGTCGATCTCGTCGAGGGCGGTCGGCTCCGTCAAGATGATCGTCTGCTCGTCCTCGGCGACTTTCATCCGCGCGAGGGTCACCGGCCCGGCCTCCGTGGTGAGCGTGACGGGGTCGGTCCAGGTCCAGCGCGACTCGGGCTCGTCGGAGCCCTCGAGGACGTACGACCAGCCGGTCATCGAGCGCGACCCGGAGTCGACGTCGATCCAGTAGCGGTCGCCGGGCGTCAGGCCCACGCTTTCGAACGTCAGGGCCAGGCGGTCGCCCATGGGCGTCGGGTCGATCTCGCGGTTGACGCCGGGGTCGAGGACCTTGATCGGCGCGTACAGCCAGTACCCGTCGTTGATGAACCGACCGTTCGCCTCGGTCAGCCGCTCCGCCGCCTCGGGGCCGCTGACAACGGAGCCGTTGAGGGCGACCTGTCCTGTCGGCGCGGCGTCGTCGAACGTCGAGGGCGACAACACAGCGACCCACATCGAGTCTTGGCCACCGGGCCACTCGACGCGGACGCGGTCGCCGTGCTTGTCCCAGACGTGGCGCGTCCGCACCAGCTCCACCGAGTCGCGCACGACGGCCCATTCCCACTCTAGGCCGTGCATCTTGTCCCATGCCTCGAGGCCGCCCATGCCCTCGGTGATGTCGAAGGCGAGCGAGTCCGCGGCGGTTTCGAGCCGGGGAGCCGACGGGTTGCCGCAGGCCGAGAGGACGACGGCGCAAATAAGAACGAGACGCATGAATCAATAAGATGGAACAGGCACTCGGTCTGAGGGCCGATGCACAAGGTAGGCGCCACGGTCGAGGTCGCCGGCGGTCAGGGACGCCCTCGAGGACGCCCGCGACCGGAACTCGGTCTCGCGAGCCCGGTGCACCACGCCTCCGCTGCGACCGACCCGAGCTCTGTGAGCGCCGCCCGCGACCCCTTTCACGTACTCGCCCTTTCACACGACGCCTCCACGGTGGACGTCCGGCGCGCCTTCCGACGGCTGGCCCGGGAGACGCACCCGGACCAGGGCGGATCGGCCGTCGCTTTCCACCAGGTCCGCCAAGCGTACGGCCGGCTGACGGACGACCTCGAGGGCGAGCGCCAGCGCTGGACAGAAGCGGCGCGGCGTAGACCCACGACGCCTCTGCGCGTCCTCGATCCAAGCGTCTTCCCGACCTGCATCGTCAAGATCAGCCGGGGCCGGGACGGCCGGCGTCGGTTCGTGTACGACGTGTCGAGCCGGCCGTCGGCGTGGGTGCCGGGGGACACCGCTCCCGAAGGGGGCTCGTGTCAAGAGCGGTTCTCGGCGACCTCGACGTCGCCTGCGTTTGGCGTCTGGATCGTCAAGGTCGACGCCCACCGATTCCGGTGCGTGTTCGGGCCGCACCCGTAGCGCGCCCGGCGCCGACCTCGAGGTCGACGGAACGTGAACGGGTCGGTGCGGCGTTATGGGAGCTCTCCCTCGCCGGTCTATTGACATCTCTCGACTTTCGGCCACTCTCTGTGTGGTCATCCACCGAGCCGCGAACCGTGGGATCTCATCGCTCTGAGGCCGTTTGATGGCCCAGCCGACGCCACGACGGAGAGGACCGGTGCTCCGCGCCCGGCGGGCGAGCCCCCGCTCCGGCGCTCGGGCGAGGGCCGCCGTCCCGAACTTTTTCACCCTGATGAACCTGCTGGCCGGGTTCTTCTCGCTGATCCAGACGGCCGACGGCAACCTCGAGTCCGCCGCGTGGCTCGTCGTCCTGGCCGCGTTCTTCGACCTGCTCGACGGCATGATGGCCCGGCTGGTCGGTGCGACGGGCGACTTCGGGACCGAACTCGACTCGCTGTCCGATGTCGTCTCGTTCGGCGTCGCGCCGAGCTTTTTGCTGTACCAGTTTGGGCTCGACCAACTCGGCCCGCTGTGGGGCGCGCTCCTGGCCAGCCTCCCGGCGTTATTTGGAGCCGTCCGCCTGGCCAAGTTCAACACCCTCGCCGACTCGAGCGCCAAGTCGACCGAGTTCTCGGGCCTCCCGATTCCGGCCCAGGCCGGCACCGTCGTCGTCTTCATCCTGACGTTCGTCGACCGGCCGTGGTTCGACGTGCTGGCGCGGCCGCAGCTGTCGGCGCTGATCACGCTGGTGGTCGTGCTCTCGACCTTGATGGTGGCGCCCGTGTCGTTCCCGGCGCTGCCGCAGCCGAGCGCGAAGAACCTGCGCGCCTTCCGGGGCCGGTTCCTCCTGTTCGGCCTGGCGCTGCTGCTCGGCGTCGTGTTCCAGGAAGAGGGGTTGCTGGCCTCCGCGATCATCTACCTCGGCTGGGGTCTCGGGCGTGCGCTCGCCTGGGCCTTCCGCGTCGCGACGGCCGACGACATCGACCTCGAGGACGAGTCTCCTCTTCAGACCAACGCGTAGCTTCCGTCTGGCTGCTCCGACCCCATGTTTATCGCCCACGTCCGCGTCACCCTCCGCCCGTCCATCCTCGACCCCCAGGGGAAGGCGGTCACGAACGCCATCCACGACCTTGGGATGCCGACCGTCGAGAGCGTCCGCACCGGCACGTTCTTCGAGGTCAAGGTGGACGCCCCCAGCGCCGAAGCTGCCGAGGCGACCGTGCGGCAGGCGTGCGAGCGGCTGCTTGCGAACCCGGTCACCGAGGACTTCGCGATCCTGGCCGTCGTCCCGTCCGAGCCTGCGGTGGTCTAGGATGGGGTGGCCGGCAGGAGGGCCAGCGGCGCCCGAGACAGATGTCGCGCCCGTCCTCGAGGACGACGTCGCGGACAAGGTGGACACGCCCTGGCGCGTGCTCCTCTACGACGACGATATCCACACCTTCGAGGAGGTGATCGTCCAGGTCGTCAAGGCGACCGGCTGCTCGACGCAACAGGCCGAGCGGCATGCCTGGACCGTCCACACGCAGGGGAAAGACTGCGTCTACCAGGGCGACTTTTTCGAGTGCTTCCGCGTCCAGGGCGTGCTCAAAGAGATCGGCCTGGTCACGGAGATCGAGGGGTAGCGCAGCGCGTCCTCGAGGACGCGTGCAGCTTCGGGCCTCGAGGGTGGGCCAGCGGGACGCCGCCCTCGAGGACGGCTACCGCATCAGGAGGTAGTTCAGCTTGACCAGCACCACGTCGTCCGGGAAGGCGTCGAAGGTGTCGCTGAGCTGGCCGGTCGTCCCGGTCTCGAACGGCGACCGGCCGGCGTCCTCGATGAGCGCTTCCTCGAAGAGCGAGTTGTTGCGGCCCTGGCTCCACACCACGAACAACGTCGAGCCCGGCCGGTACTCCCACCGAAAGACGGCGTTGGCCGTGAACGACGAGAACGCGAAGTCGCGGCGCTTGGGGAAGTTCGGGAGCGGGCGGAGGTCCGCCGGCCCCGCAACGAGCGTGAAGTCCTGGAACCGACCCCGAGCCGCGAACAGCTGTCCAAACAGCTGGAGCGACATCGTCGGGCCGAAGATGACCTGGGCGCGCGTCGTGACGTCGACCTCGCGCGTGTCCCGGGAGCCGAGGATCGGCGCGTAGTACGCCTGACGAGGGCCGAAGTCGCCGTCGTAGGTGGCCAGACCTTCCAAGAGGTTTGCCTCGGCCTCGAGGGGAATCAGGTCGTCGTCGGAGAACGCCGTCGGCTCGTCGGCGAAGGCTCCGATGGAGATGCCCGTCGGCGTCGCGAACAGGGACTCGTTGGCCGTCCACGCGCGCTCTTGGTTGCCTTGGGAGACGCCGCCCTCGAGGGAGAGCAACACGCGGTCCGAGGCCGTCCACGACAAGCCCCCGCCGACGCCGGCCCGCGTTCCGCCGGCCTCATCGGCCCCGCCGCGCACGCCGATCTCCCAGCGGAACTGGCTCCGGCTGTCGCTCTCGTACGAGAGTCGCCCGCCGACCGAGGCGAGGTTCTCGATCGGTCCCAGCCCTCGCGTCTCGCGGACGTCGAACCCACCCAGGTTCTCGGCCTCGAGGAAAAAGTCGACCTCCTGAAAACCGACCTCAAAGTTGTTGAACGAGGAGACGTTGAACCCGCGGTTGGTCATGTCCGAGAGCTGCCACTGTTGGCTCATGAACGCGCCCGTGCTCACGCGTCGGAACGGCCCGATCGGGTCGCCGCTGTTCAACAGGTAGCGCCCGCCGCCGTTGACGCGGGCCAGGTCGGTCTGGCGAAACCGACCGGCGTCGTTGATCTCGAACCCGGCCGTGTAGAGGCGTACGCCGAACCCGGGCGTGAAGTAGCCCGAGACCTTGTCCAGGCCGAGGTAGAGCGCGCCGCCGGCGTCGCGGGCCGTCTCGGAACCGATGGCTGGGAGAGCCGGGTCCGCGTCCTCGAGGGCGAGGGTCTCCGTCCGGGCGGAGGCCGCGGCTGTCCCCTCGAAGACCCAGGACTCGTCGGCGAACCGGGCTGCCCAGTCCGCGGCCGCTGCGACCTTCCGGGTCGATCCGTCCGCGAACAAGCCGGCACCTTGTGACGAGAACGCCGTGGCGCCGACGCCGACGTAGCTCTGGCCCGGGAACTCCTGCTTTGCCCGGACGGCCCCGTAGAAGCGGCTCGGATCGAACTGGGTCCCGGTGGCGGCCCCGAGCGCTCCAAACGAGAGGCCGCCGCCCGTCCGCCCCGTCAGCTTGGTCGCGGCGATGATCGGCGCCGTGGACCCGATCCGTCGTGTGTACAGGAGTGCCCCGTCCCGGCCGGTCCCGACGGTCAGGTCGAAGATCTGGGTCCCCTCGACGAAGAACGGCCGCCGCTCCTGGAAGATGACCTCGAACGTGCCCAGGTTGAGCTGCGCCGGGTCGACCTCGACCTGGCCGAAATCGGGGTTGACGGTCGCGTCGAGCGTGACGTTCGATGCCAACCCGACCTTGACGTCGGCCCCAACGTTGCCCTCGAACGCGCCGACGCCCGTCCCCGGCGCGGCCTCGCTCTCGGAGCGCGAGCCGCCGGCCAGCGTGTAGGGGATGGCTTGCAAGATTGGTTGCGGCTGCAAGCCCGCAACGCCGTCGAGCCGTCCGAACAGGCGCACCAGCCCGCCCTCGGCCTCGGCCCGCGTCACCGGCGCCCAGAACGACTCCTCGCCCGTCACCGGCGTCACGCGCTGGAACTGGACGCCCCACGACTCCGAGCCGCCCGCGAACCGAAGCTGAGAGTAGGGGATGCGGATCTCAGCGGTCCACCCGTCGTCGTCGACGCGCACGGCGGAGGTCCACACGGCGTCCCACGAGTCGTCGTCGTCGTCGCCCTCCAAGATGCCGTCGAACTGGACGTTGGCGGCCGTGACGCCGAAGAGGTACGCCGTCCGGTCGTCGTCGTAGCTGTCGAGCGCGACCAGGAAAAAGTCGGCGTCGCCCGAGTCGTCGCGTCGGCTGAGCGTCGTGCGGACCTCTCGGCTCGATGACATCCGTGCTCCGATCACCAGGCCGTCGGCCGCGCGCAGGATCCGCACCTCGGTCGCGTCGCTGGCGGGCTCGCCCTCGGACGGCTCGAACTGGACGAAGCCGGTCGCGGGCTCGGCGGCGGCCCACGCGTGCTCGTCGAGGACGCCATCGAGGACGACGGGACCCGCAGGTGCGGCCGTGATCGTCGGCTGAGGTGCGAGGGCGAAGGCGAGGACGAGGGCGAGCATGAAGCGCGGGAGACGGCGGTCCCAGTGTCGGGTACACGCCCCGGGTGCGGCGTACGTTCAGAGCGAATTCCGACCTCGACGTGCCCGACGACATTTTTCGCACCCTCCGTGAC
>NZ_JBARYR010000288.1:0-5438 GCF_049648075.1 Rubrivirga sp.
CGTCTTGGTCATGACCAGCGGGAACCGCTCGAGCGAACCGATGGCGTTCCAAGACGCCGACGCTCTCGAGCGCTTGTCCGGCCTGGCGGACGCCGTACTAATCGGAGAGCGCCCCGTCGCACGCCGCATCGACGACTCCGTCGTCCGCCCCACGTCCAGCGGCCCGGTCTTCCTCCGCCGCGCCCGCGGCTACGCGCCCAGTCCCGTCGCCCGGCTCCCGACCTCGAGGCCGATCTTGGCCCTCGGCGCCGACCTCAAGAGCGCCCCGCTCCTGGCCGTCGACGGGCAAGCCTTCCTGGCTCCCTACGTCGGAGACCTCAGCCACTACGGCGCCGAGGTCGCGTTTCGAGAAACGGTCCACCACCTTCTCGCGACGTACGACCTCGAGGTCGGCGACGTGCTCGTGGTTCACGACGCGCACCCGGGCTACCGCTCGACCGCGTTCGCGCGCGACCTCCAGGACGAGGGCGTCGAGACGGTCGCGGTCCAGCATCACCGGGCGCACGTCGCGTCGGTGCTCGCCGAGCGAGACGCGTGGGACACTCAGGTGGTCGGACTCGCCCTCGACGGGCTCGGGTGGGGCGACGACGAGACCGCCTGGGGAGGCGAGGTGTTTTCCGGCTCGCTGCGAGACGGCCTCGAGCGCGTCGATCACCTCCGACCTGCCTGGCTCCCCGGGGGCGACGCTGCGGCTCGGTGGCCGGTCCAAGCCGCCGCCGGCTTCCTCTTCGACACCTCAGGCCTCCCCGACCTCGAGGCCGAGCCGTTCCGCTTTCCCCCTCGATACCGGCAGGCGCTCCGCCTCATCGAGGCCGAGGTCCAAGCGACGCGCACGACCTCGATGGGCCGGCTGTTCGACGCGGCGGCTGCGCTGTGCGGGTTCGTCGGAGAACAGACGTACGAGGGACAGGCGGCGGCGTGGCTCGAAGCGACCGCTCGGCAATCGGGTCCCGTCGAGCCGTACCCGTTCCCGGATCTTGATCACAGGCCCCTCTTGAGGGCGATCGTGCGCGATCGTGCGGTTGACCGCCCCGTGCGAGAGACCGCTCGGGCGTTCCATGCTGGGTTGGCGTCGGGCCTCGCTCGTGTCGCTCGTCGGGAGCAGGACGCGCTACGAGCGGAGGCCGTCGTGGCGTCGGGTGGCGTCTTCGCCAACGCCCTCCTGACCGAGGCTCTCCGCGGCTACCTGTTCGACTGCCCGCTCTGGCTCCCCCATCGCGTTCCTGTCGGCGACGGAGGGATCGCACTCGGGCAGGCTGCACTCGCCATCGCCGGGGAGCCCGCCTGAACAGACTCGACACTCGAGGACCAGCGTCTACGGTTTTCACCACGGTCCCGGCCTCGAGGACGACTTTACCACACCCGCCTCCCCGCCAGCATGATCTACCGCGACGCCGCCTACTCCCCATCGCAAGACCGGTACGACGAGATGGAGTACGTCCGGTGCGGTCAGAGCGGGCTCAAGCTCCCGCCGATCTCGCTCGGCCTGTGGCACAACTTCGGCAGCGTCGACCCCTACGAGAACGCGCGGGCGATGGCGCTGCGGGCGTTCGACCTCGGGATCACTCACTTTGACCTCGCGAACAACTATGGTCCAGAGCCGGGGTCGGCCGAGGTCACGTTCGGCCGCATCCTCGAGGACGCGTTGGGCGCGTTCCGAGACGAGTTGGTTATCTCGACCAAGGCCGGGTACCGAATGGGTTCCGGTCCGTACGGAGAGTGGGGCTCGCGAAAGATGCTGCTCTCGAGCCTGGACCAGAGCCTCGGCCGGATGGGCCTGGACTACGTCGACATCTTCTACAGCCACCGGTTCGACCCGGACACGCCGCTCGAGGAGACGATGGGCGCGCTCGCCCACGCCGTCCAGGTAGGGAAAGCGCTCTACGCTGGCGTCTCGAACTACCCTCCGCAAGCCACTCGCGAGGCCGCGCGCTTGCTCCGCGAGATGGGCGCGCCTCTCCTGATCCACCAGCCGAAGTACAGCATGCTGGTCCGCGATCCAGAAGCCGAGCTGTTCAGCGTCCTCGAGGACGAAGGGGTCGGCGCCATCGCGTATTCGCCGTTGGCGCAGGGCCTCCTGACGGACAAGTACCTCGACGGCATCCCGGACGACTCGAGGGCGGCCAAGGCGACCGGCTTCCTGCGAGAGAACCAGGTGACCGACGACGTGATCGAGACGGTGCGCCGGCTCCGGGACATCGCCAGGGATCGGGGCCAGTCGATGGCCCAGCTCGCGCTCGCTTGGACCCGTCGGCGGCCGGAGGTCACGTCGACGCTAATTGGCGCGAGCCGCGTCGCGCAGATCGAAGAAGCCGTCGCGATGCTGAGCCAGCCTGTCCTCGAGGACGATGTGATCGAACAGATCGAGACGGTCCTGAGCCGGTAGCTCCCCGGCCCGTCTTACCCGGTCACGAGCGTGGTTTACATCGCCCTCGAGGAATCTATCCGTTCCATCTACAGAGACTGTGGAATACTAGCGTGTCACGGGTCCCACCGTTGACATCGAGCGCGAAGCTCTCCCCTCTCTCTATGCGCAGTGCTCTCCTCGCCGTCGTCGGCCTCGCTCTATCGTCGGCCGGTCAGGCCCAAGAGGTCTACCAGCCGTCGCTCCGTTCGACGTTCGTCGTGCCCGCGCAGCCGGGCGAGGCCATCCGCATCACGCAGTACGCGCGCCGTCCGCCCCAGCGCGGCCGCTTGGCCCGCCGCTACCGCGGCATCCGGGTCAACCGCACGCCGCAGGCGGTCCACGTCGCAACTCGGTTTACCCCCGTGTCGCCGATCTACAGCACGCCGCGCAACACCTACGTGCGCCGCAACGGCTCGTTTTTCCCGGTCTCGCCGCGTCGCTAGCCCGCGAACGCCGGATGGTACCGGACCGTCCCGGACACGCCCTCGAGGACGCCGGAAGTCAACTCGACGACCATGAACGCCTCCGGCGGCCCACCGTACTCGTTCTCGATGGCCGGACCCACGACCTCGAATCCGAAGCGCGGATAGTAGCCGGGGTGTCCGAGGACGAACACCGCGTCGGCGCCGGTATCGCGGGCGGCCTCGAGGCCGTCGGAGACGAGCGCTGTCCCGACGCCTCTTTGCTGGTGCTCGGGGTGAACCGCCATTGGCGCCAAGCCCACCAGCGCCCTCGAGGGCGCGCCCTCGAGGTCGACGGGCGAGAACGCGATGTGGCCGATGACCTGATCGCCCTCGAGAGCGACGAGCCCGAGATAGCCGGGACACCGGTCCCGCAGACGGTCGACCAAATCGGCTTCGTCCGGCCGGCCGAACGCCATCGCGTTGACGCGGCGGACGTCAGCCCGGTCCTCGAGGCGCTCCGCGCGAACGAGGCTAGGCACCGTACTTCACGGAGCAGCCGTAGGGCTGGGTCGTGGCGGGATCGGACATGACGCCGTTCATCGCCGCGGCGATGGCGGGCGTCACGTAGTCGGTCGCGCCCTCGAGGTCGGCCTGGTCCGAGGTCGGCTTGTCATCGATGGCGCCGTTGTAGGCCACCTTGCCGTCGGCGTCGATGACGATCATCTGGGGCGTAGTCCGGGCGTCGTAGGCCCGCCCGACATCGCCGGCCGGGTCCAACAGCACGGCCGCTTGGAGCCCGCCCTCGAGGGCGGTCCGCTCGTTCATGGCATCAGCCTCGAAGTAGCCCTGCTCACCCGGTGCGGACGACACGATGGACAGCCACACGACGCCGTCCTCGCGGGCCTGCTCTTGGAGCGCCTGCATGTTGCCGCCGCCGTAGTGCTTGCCGACGAACGGGCAGTCGTAGTTCAACCACTCGAGGACGACCGTCTGGCCCGCGTAGTCCTCGAGGGCGTGCTCCTCTCCGTTCGTGTCGACGAGCGTGAACGGAGGCGCCTGCGCTCCGGGCGTCGGCGCGACCTCGAGGTCGGTGACCACTTCAGCAGCGGCGTCGGCCGGAGCCGGTTCCGGCTCGGTGGCGCAGGCGGACAGGACGAGCAGCGAGCAGGCGAGGAGGGCGACGCGCATGACGAGTGGGGGTTCTGGAGCCTGCTAGACCGAATCCCGGGGCTCGGGTTCCTACCGCGACGCCGTCTGCACGCCCCTCACGGCCTCGAGGACGATCTGGGGCGTTAGGACGGACGGGAGCAAGACCGGCTCCGCCCCGCCTCCAGGGTAGTAGACATAGAGTGGCACGCCATTGCGCCCGAATCGGTCGAGGAACGCCGTGATCTCGGGGTCTCGATTGGTCCAGTCCGCCCGCACGGTTTTGATCCCGCCGTCCGCAAAAGCGCTAGCGACCACATCGGTGTGGAGCGCGGTCTTTTTGTTGACCTGGCAGGTCAGGCACCACGCGGCCGTGAAGTCGATGAACACCGGCTCGCCGGCCGCAACCATCGCGTCGACGGTCTCGGCCTCGAAGGCCGTCCACTCACCGTCCGTCGAGGTCGACGCCTGGGCCTCTTGGTTGCTCCCGGTCACGACCAAGACTCCGGCGCCGACGACGGCGGCCAGTGCCAAGACACGCACCACGGCGAGCGTCCGGCTCGAGGTCGTCTGGGCGGGCCACCGACCGATAAGCCACGTCGCGAAGCCGAGCGCGACGAGCGCCAGCAGCAGGGCTCCGGCGCCGTTGATGCCGGTCTGCAAGCCGAAGACCCAGACGAGCCAGACGGCCGTCGCAAAAAGCGGGAAGGCGAGCGCCTGCTTGAGCGTCTCCATCCAGGGTCCGGGACGAGGCAGTCGCTTCATGAGGGCCGGGTTGAAGGACAGGATCACGTAGGGCAGCGCCATCCCCAGACCGAGTGTCGCGAACACCGCCAACGCGATGGCCGCCGGCTGCGCGATGGCAAAGCCGAGCGCCGCGCCCATAAACGGAGCTGTGCACGGCGTCGCGACGACCGTCGCCAGGACGCCGGACCAGAACGCGCCTCCCATGCCCTCCCCCTTGTCGAGCCGAGCGCCCGCCGACATCAGACCTTGCCCGACCTCGAAGACGCCGACCAGGTTGAGACCCAAGACGACCATTAAGATGGCGAGTCCCGCGACGACGGGCGGACTTTGGAGTTGGAACCCCCACCCGAGGCTGGCTCCCGCGGCTCGGAAGGCCAGCAACGCGCCGGCTAGAATCAGGAACGAGACCAACACGCCGGCCGCGAACACCAGTCCGTGCGTGCGCAACGTCGCGCGATCGTCTTCTCGGCCCTTGACGAACCCCAAGATCTTAAGGCTCAGGACCGGGAAGACGCACGGCATCAGGTTCAGGATCATGCCCCCGACGAACGCGAACGCGAGAGCGCTCCACAGCGTCATCGGCTCGTCCTCGACGGGCGCAGTACCAGCGACGTCGGCCCCGGCCACGACGGCGTCGACCTCGAGGGCGCGGGCGGCACCGTCGACGGTTTGCCCGTCGGGCGCGACCAAGAGGCCTCGGAGCCGGTTGGCCGGCTCCCCGAACGGCGACGACG
>NZ_JBARYR010000289.1:0-4105 GCF_049648075.1 Rubrivirga sp.
CGCTGCCCGCACTATGCCGCCCGGCTTCGAGGACGTGCAGAGCCTCGAGGACGACCCAGCCGCAGATTCGTCCGACCTCGAGGACGGACCTGACAACGCAGAGCCCGACGAGCGGCCTCGAGGACGAACCGACCATCGCACCCCCTCACCCTGTCCCTCTCCCCCGGGGAGAGGGGACTGCGTAGGCGTCCTCGAGGACGAACGCGACCTTGACTCATCGCTGGACACCGACCTCGAGGACGGACGGACCCCAGTCCGAGACGCCGACCTCGAGGCCGAGAGCGACGCCCCAATCCCTAACCCCCAACCCCCAACCCCCGAAGCCCGCGCCACCTTCCTCTACGACGGCGCGACGGTCCACGACTGGCTCCCGCCCGACTCGCTCCACCCCGCCGGCCGGCTCGTGTTGGTCGCGAGCGAGAGCAAGCGGCGCGACCGCGTCTTCGTCGTCGACGCCCGCCGACGGCCGACCGTGTACACCGACTCCCTCGAGGTCCCGCCCGCCTACGCCGCCTGGACCGAGCACCGGCCCGCCCTCGAGGTCCCGACGCGCATCGAGCCCGACCCAAGCCTCGTCCAGGCGCGCCGCGGCTACGACTCGTTCACCAACCTGACGCACGCCGTCACGATCGCGCTCCCGTACGGCGACCCCGGCGAGGACGGCGTCCTGTTCAACGGCGACGACGACTGGGGCGTCTTTGCGAACTCGCTCTGGCTCGAGCCGCTCGGCAAGCACCAGCTCGCGCTCCTGGGCGGCGTGTCCATCACCCGGCCCGTCGACAAGTCGTTCCTGCTGCTGTCGTACGTCAACCGGACGCTCGGCCCGAGCATCGCCCTCGACCTGTACCGCTTCCCCTCCCCCTCGAGCTTTTACGGCAACGACTTGTTGGTCGAGAACCTGACCGGTGGCGACGTCTCCGCGACCCAGCTCTTGGACGTGATCGACCGGCCGTACACCGCGACGGCCATCGGCGCCCGGCTGCGCTACGCCTTCGCCGAGCCGCTCTCGCTCGAGCGGTTCGACGACCTCGGCCTCGAGGTCGAGAACACCGGCCTGGACCTGCCACAGGAGGGGACACGGTTCGACGTCCAGGTCGGCGCCGCGTACCAGTTCCAGCGGCCGTACCGGTGGAACGCGATCACGCCCATCGATGGGACGGGCCTACGCGCGCGCGTCACGGCGGGCATTCCGGTCTTGGGCGGCGACACCTTCGTCCGGCCCGACCTTCAGGGCTACTGGGTTTCGCGGCGGCTCGGCCTGGGCCGGCTGTTCGTCCACGGCCGCGCGACGGCGCTCTTCGGCGAGACCCTGGCCCAGGACTACGTCGGCCTGGCGCGCTACGACGACATCGACGTTCAGGTCCCGTTCGTCGGCGCCCTCGCCCTCGACGACGCCGAGCGCGTGCGCGGCTTCCGGAGCTACGCCGTCGGCGACCGGGCGCTGTTCGGGTCCGCCGAGTACCGGCTCCCGATCCTGTTCGACCTGGAGACGACGCTCCTGGGCCTCGTCAAGCTCGGGCCGGTCGCGCCATCGCTCTTCACCGACGCCGGCGTCGTCTGGACCGGGTCCGACCTCGAGGGCGCCGTTCGGCGTGTCGGTGTCGGGGGCGAGTTGGCGAACCTGCTGTCGCTCGGCGGCCTCGAGATCCGCCACGCGGTCGGGCTCGCGGTGCCGGCGCCCTTGCTCGACGAGGTCGTCGACGGATCGATCGCGTGGGACGACGTGGACCTGTACTACCGGATCCAGGCGGCCGTCCCCTTTTAATCTCTGGGACCAGGCGGCACGGAGTCTGCCGGTGCGACGTTGTGGGGTCGTCCCCCCCGACCCTCTTGCTCCGCCGCCTCGCCGCCCTTCTGGTCCTCCTGACCACCGTCACGTCCTCGACGGTGGCCCAGGCCGCGTTCACACGTGCCGCTCTCGGCGACCGGATCGACGAGATCCTGAACGCGGAGGCCTTTGAGGGCGCGACCTGGGGCGTCTTTATCCGCGACCTCGACAACGGCCGCGTGCTCTACGACCGGAGCGCGGACCTGCCGATGATCCCGGCCAGCAACATGAAGCTGGTCTCGACGGCCGCCGCCCTCGACGCGCTCGGCCCCGACTACCGCTACCAGACGTCGCTCTACCTCGATGGGCCGATCGAGTACGGGACGTTGATCGGGCGGCTCGTTATCCGAGGCGCGGGGGACCCGACGTGGGCCGGCCGGTCCAGCCGACGCGATTTGGCCGACGTCTTCCGACAGTGGGCCGACAGCCTGTACGACGCGGGCGTCCGCAACGTCCTGGACACGCTGAAGGTCTCCGACGACGTGATTCAGAACCCGGACACGTACTTCGTCCGAGGCTTGCGCAACGCCCTCGACGAGCGCGGGATCGGGTTGCCCGGTGGCGTCGAGGTCGTCACGAGCGGCGTGTCGCCGGCGTACCAGCGGATGCGTCGCATTGCGACTCACACCTCGCCCCCACTCGCGGCGTTCGTCGGGCTGACGAACACGGACTCGAACAACACGTACGCCGAGCGGATCCTGCGAACGGTCGCGTCGGCCATCTATCCGAGTCCCGGTCCGGTCCGGCCGTCGCTCCGGCGCCGAGCGGCGGACCCGTTACTCGAGCGGTTCGGAATCGACCCGGTCACGTTCGTCGTCGACGACGGCTCGGGGCTGTCGCGGGGCAACCGCCTGACCCCGATCGGGATCGTCCGGCTCCTCGAGGGGATGCGCGAGCACCCGGACCCCGCGACGCGTGACGCGTTCGTCCGCTCCCTCCCGCTGGGCGGGTTTACGGGCACCCTAGACCGCCGCTACCGCGCCGGCGACGCGAGAGGCAACGTGCGGGCCAAGACGGGCTACATCCGCGGCGTGCGGACGCTCTCGGGGTACGTCACGACGGCCCGCAACCACACCATCGCGTTTTCGATCTTGTGCAACGGCTACCGCACGCGCACGAGCCGCGTCAACCGAGCCCAAGACGAGGTCGTGGAATTGCTCGCCGACTACATGGGCATGTAAGGGCGCCCTCGAGAGAGAGACGCCACGCCGAGTGCCCGCGAAGAGGCTGGACGAGGAAAGGGGGACACGAAAAAGCGGCGCCCCGTTCCGAAGAACAGAGCGCCGCCGTCTCGAAGACGCGTCCTCGAGGCCGGGCCTAAACGGCGTCCTTGTTGAGCGTGCTCTCAGCGAGGACGGACAGGCGCTTGTCGGCCTCCTCCTCCTCCCCGAGCGTCTCGCCCAGCAACTCGGAGGCCTCGCTGTAGCCCAGGCGCTCGGCGAACGTCGCCAGGCTGCCGTAGCGCGTGATCTCGTAGTGGTCGATGGCTTGGGCGCAGAAGACGATGGCCGCGTCGCGCGTCTCGGCGTCGGAGACCTCGCTCATCAGGTGCTTCGACTCCTTCAGGATGCCGTCCATCGCCTCGCACTTGACACCCTCGGCCTTCTCGCCGATAAGCTCGAACACCTGATCGAGGCGCTTGAGGTGGCCGTCGGAGTGACCGGCGTGGGCTTCGAGTTGGCTCTTGAGGTCGCTGTTGGTCGCCTTCTCGGCCATCGACGCGATGGTCTTCTTGGACTGCGTCTCGGCGTAGTAGATGTCCTTGAGGCCGTGGAGAAAGAGGCCGCGGAGGTCGGTAATGTTTGACATGGATAGGGGTTGGAGAGTGGACCTGTAGTACCGGCCCGTTCTCCGCACCGTTCCTCGAAAGACGTGACCTCTCGGTGATCTCGGGCGATCTCCTACTCGCCCATCGCCGCACGCACGGCCTCGAGGAACCGGTCCGGGTCGTCGGCGCCGATGGCGACGCGCGTGACGGTCTTCCGGAGCCCGTACGGCCCGACGGCCTCGATGGGACGGGCCACGTCGATGGCGAAGCGAGGGGTGCCCGGCGTGGCCACGACCGTCGGCCGGTCGTTGGGGAGGTCGCGGCGGACGTGGTAGATGGTCTCGACGTCCTCGAGGGCGATGTCGACGCCCCACCGCAGCCCGCACCGGACGCGCAGTGTGCCACCCTCGAGGACGGTCACGCGAGCGCCGAGCGCTCGCCAGTCGCCGAGGAGCCAGACCAACGCGTAGCCGCTGACCAAGAGGTGGACGAGCGCGGCCGTCCCGCCC
>NZ_JBARYR010000290.1:0-9219 GCF_049648075.1 Rubrivirga sp.
CAAGATCGTGTTCAAGAACGAGGCGACCGGCGAGCGCGTCGAGTTCCACCACGAGGGCGGCATCGTCGAGTACCTCGACAAGCTGGTCTCCGACGCCGAGACGCGGCGCGTCCACCCGGACCCGTTCATCGTCCGCCAAGAGGTGCTCACGGACGGCTTGCGCACCGAGCTGTGCTTCGTCTGGACCGAGGCCCCACGCGAGTCGATCACGAGCTTCGTCAACGGCATCCCGACCCGGGACGGCGGCACGCACGAGCAAGGCCTGAAGGACGGCGTCACGAAGGCGGTCCGCAACTACATCGAGACCCACGACCTCGGTCAGAAAAAACTCGACATCACCGCCGACGACGTCCGCGAGGGCATGATCGCCGTCGTGAACCTCTACCACGTCGACCCGCAGTTCCAGGGGCAGACGAAGGAGAAGCTGAACAACTCCGAGGCCCGAAGCGCGGTGAGCAGCGCGTTCCGCACGGACTTCGAGCAGTTCCTCAACGCCAACCCGTCGGCGGCCGAGGCGATCGTGGCCCGGATCATCCAGGCGGCCAAGGCGCGCCAGGCCTCGAGGGCGGCCGTCCAGAACGTCCGGCGCAAGAGCGCGGTCAGCCACCGCCTCAACCTGCCGGGCAAGCTCGCCGACTGCTCGAGCACGGACCCGTCCGAGTCCGAGCTGTTCGTCGTCGAGGGCGACTCGGCCGGCGGCAGCGCCAAGCAAGGCCGCGACCGCAAGACCCAGGCGATCCTGCCGCTCCGGGGCAAGGTGCTCAACGCCGAGCAGGCGACCCAGGCGAAGGTCATGGCCAACAAGGAGCTCTCGAACATCGTCGACGCGTTGGGCTGCGGGCTCGGCCCCGACCTCGACGTGACCAAGCTCCGCTACCACAAGGTGATCCTGCTGATGGACGCCGACGCAGACGGCCTGCACATCGCGACGCTCCTGCTGACGTTCCTCTACCGCTACATGAAGCCCCTCGTCGACGGCGGCTACGTCTACATCGCCCAGCCGCCGCTCTTCCGCGTCGACGCGCTCAAGGAGACGTGGTGGGCGCTCGACGAGCAGGACCGCGACCGGATCATCCGGCAGATCCAGAAAAAGAACCCCCGCGCCAACATCGAGGTCCAGCGCTTTAAGGGCCTGGGCGAGATGATGCCGAAGACGTTGCACGAAACGACGCTCGACCCGGACAAGCGCCGCCTGCTCCAGGTCTCGATCCCGGAGGGCTCGCTCTTGCAAACCGAGGCGACGGTCTCGGACCTGATGGGCAAGGACGCCAGCGCCCGCTTCCGCTTCATTATGGAGCACGCCGCCGACGTCGAGGACCTGGATGTCTAGCTCCCCCGAAGATCCACTCTCGAGGACGACCAATCCGTCCTCGAGGGCGGACTGGCCCGTCCGCATCTACAAGATGGGCGAGGAGCCGCCCGCCTGGGAGTACTGGTTGAGCCGGCCGGCGGGCGAGCGCTCGGCGGCGATCGAGTCGCTTCGCGCACAACAACACGGGTGGTCCAATGGAGCTTTACCCCGACTTCAGAGAGTTCTTCGAGTCGTTAAAGGCCCGTGACGTCCGGTACCTCGTCATCGGTGGCTATGCGCTCGGGTACCACGGGTATGTCCGGTATACCGGTGACATCGACGCGTGGGTCGAGCCGACACCGGAGAACTCCCGGCGGGTCATCGCGGCGTTTCACGACTTCGGGTTTGGAGTTCTCGGCCTCGGGAACGACGCGTTCGCTGCGGACAACGTGGTCGTTCAGATCGGGCGCCCTCCGCTCCGCATCGATGTGCTGACATCGCCCTCAGGTGTCGTGTTCGAGGACTGCTACCGGGAGCGGATGGTCGTGGACGTTGACGGGCTCGCCCTCGATGTGATCGGACTCGAATGCTTGAAAGCGAACAAGGCCGCTTCGGGCCGTCCGCAGGACTTGGCCGATCTGAGCAAACTACCATGACGCGCCTCGATCGCCTCGGGCTGTCTCTCCTCGCCGGCGGCGTCGGGCTCGCGCTGCTAAACGTGGTGACATGGACGGTTGGATGGGACGTCGGTAGCGCACGTCCGGCGCTATCGGGCGCCCTGATGGCCGCCGGTCTCGTCGCGCTCGCCGTCGGGATGATCCAGCAGATGCGAGCGGAACGAGACGAGTAGCCTGCGGCGTCTCGTCCGTCGAGTCGCGCCGCTGTACCTCGGTCACATGCGGCTCGTCCTCGAGGGCGGCGCTGCGGTGCGGTACGCCGGCGTGTCATCACCCCGCACATGCGCAAGCGAGTCGAGCGGTTCGTTCTCGACGGCCGATTGCCGGCGATCGCAGTCGACAGCCCGGGCTACGAGCGGACGTCCGCGCGCTCTGGGGCTAGCGCTATCGTCGCAGACGGCTCACGACCTCGATCGACCAGCTCGAGTCGGCATCGAGGTCGTCTACGGTTCGCAGTACAAGCGCCCGGTCGGCACCGTGGCGCCGCCTCCAGCGGACTTCCATCCTCGATCTGGCGAGGTGTCCCGAGCGCCGAGAGAGCGTCGTGAGCTCCATGCTCCACCGGCAGCAGGGGCGCGACACGATGGACGAAGCGGTCGCCGTTCTCGAGGCCGAGCCCGTGCAGGCGTTAGCCGTCCTCGAGGTCGGGCTTGCCGCCGAGGTACCCGCGCACGAGGCGTGTCGCCTCGCGCGTCACGGCCCCGCTCTCGAGGTCCTCGGGCCGCTCCACCAACGCCCGGATCACGACCCCGACGACGGCGTGGGTCGCGACGTACGCCACCAAGCCGGGGTCGGGCGTGCCTGCCCTCGAGGGCGAGCGGCGAAGCCGTCCGGCAATGCCCTCGACCATGTCGCCCAACAGGTCGTCGAGGGCCGGTCGCCAACGGACCCAGAGCGCGCCGTGGAGCACGGCCGCGGATCGGCCGGTCCGTCCTGAGAACACGCTGACGAAGGCCTCGATGAGGGGGGCGATGGCGTCCTCGAGGTCGAGAGATTCGACGTCCTCGAACGCGCGTCGGACCGATCGGGCCTCGTTCTCGATCCAGTCTTCGACGAGTCCTGCGACGACGGCGTCTTTGTCCGGGAAGTACTGGTACAGCGTCCCGATCGAGACGCCGGCCCGCTCGGCGACGGCCGTCGTGGTGAGGCCGGCGTAGCCACCGGCCTCCAGAACCTGAGCGGCGGCCTCGAGCACGGCCTCGACGGTGATCCGGCTCCGCTCTTGTTGCGGTCGTTTCCGGGGCAGAGGTGGACCCTGAGAGACGTCGTCGATCACGAGCAGAATGCGAGAGGGAAAGGGACTCGGTCCACACTAAGCTATCCGTCGTCCTACGCCCGCTCCGCGATGCCCAGTCCTGTCCACGCCTACGCCGAGGTCCATACCGCTTCTCAGACGCGAGCGCATGCGCTCATCGACGACATGTCTGAGGCAACGTTCAATCGGCGGCCAGCCCCTCAGTCGTGGTCCGTCGCGGAGTGCATCGTCCATCTCAACATCGTCGCCGACGCTTACCTGCCTGTCCTCGAGGGCGCCGTCGCGCGAGCGGACCGCCGGGCTGACGGGCCATTCGAGTATGGATTCGTCGCGGGTAGAATGCGGTCCGGTGTCGTGCCCGGCGGCCCCGGGCTCAAGACGGGGAAGAGGCTGGACCCCTCCCTGCGAGCACCCGAGTCGTCGCACGAGATTGGCCCGACGATGACCGTGTTCGACGCCGCCGTCGAGCGCTACATCTCCGTCTGCGACGCTGCCGACGGCCTCGACCTTGCCCTGACCAAGGTGCGCTACCCGTTTATGCGGCTGATCCGGTTGCCGCTCGGCGCTTTTCTCGACATCACGGGGCAGCACGCGCTCCGTCACATCGATCAGGCCGAGCGCGCGGCCTCGACGCCGGGCGTTCCATCGTAGTGTCTTCGAGGACGCTACCCGCTGGGCATCAGATCTCGGGGAGGAACGTAGTCCGCCGGGAGGAGCTCGGCGGCTCGCTCGTAGTCCCAGTACCCTCGCAGAACGTGGTCGAGCGGGTTTTCGAGACGCCCGTCGGGTCCGAAGACAAAGCCTCGAGGTCCGATCTCGACCCACGACCATTGAGACCGCCCGCTCCCCATCTGCGCCCAGTCCACGTTGCGCTGCAGCTCGATGCGGCCGGCGCGGTCAGCGCGCTCGTCGTGGTACATGACGAGCCAGATCCGGCCGGCTCGCGGTTCCATCGAGGTCGCGATCGTCTCGCCCTCGAGGGCCGTCGCGAAGCGCGGGATAAGCCCCGGCCGATCGACGGGGAACACCTCGAACCTTGAATCCTCCACGCTCGAGGTGCGGAGCGCATCCATGAAGTGGCGGAACGAACCACGATAGGCGGCCTCGCGCGCGCGCTCCCATCCCCGTTCTTGGTCCTCGGTCCCACTCATCACGACGAACTGGTTGCTCCCGGACCACGTCCGGCGAGCCTCCGAGCCCGCCAAGCTGAGGTTGTCCCACAACACGTTGTACCCGAGCCGGGGGCTGACGGTGCGGAGTCTGGACTCGGCCTGAGCGAACAAGCGGCCGTTGGACTCCGAGAACGTCAGGACGGCAGGGTTCGCGATCTGTGTCTCTCGGGCGACACGCGTGCGGCCAAGAAAGAGGAAGCGGAACCGCGCGAGTTGGTTTCTCCACTCGCGGTCCGCCGCTCGTTGCTCGGCCGTCTGCTGGACCGTCACGTCCTCGAGGGCGACCGTGGACGGCGACAACCGGAACGATGCCTCGACCGTCCCGCCGTCTCGGATCCTGAGCGACCGCTCTTGCGCCGAGTACCCGACCATCGAAGCCGTCACGATGACGTCGCCCTGGATCGCCGTCTCGAAGGAGTAGTCGCCACGGGAATCGGTCGCGTCTCCAGCCGTCGTGCCGGTGAGGTAGACGCTGGCGCCGGGAAGAGGCTCACCGGTCGCGGCATCGAGAACGGTCCCTGACACGGTGGCCCGTTGCGCGTGGGCGACAGGGACGAGGAGCGCGAGAAGGAGGAGAACCCGTGCCATTGAGGTGGTGGAGTTTTAACACCGAGTCTACGACGGCGCCTCGCAGCGGGAACCGCATCCTTCCTCGAGGACGAGGTTTTGCCCTCGAGGGTGGGGCCGCGCGCAGAAGGGGCGAGGCGTCGGCCTCGAGGTCGCGCGCGCTCCCCGCGCTGCTCACCCAGATTTCGGCGGGGCAGTGGCACGGCCGCGGTACTTTCAGCGTTGACCGAAACCCGCCCCCCGACGCACGCCCACGTGGACCAGAGCCGGATCCGAAACTTCTGCATCATCGCTCACATCGACCACGGCAAGTCGACGTTGGCCGACCGGCTCTTGGAGGCCACCGGCACGCTCTCGAGCCGCGAGATGCAGGCCCAGGTACTAGACTCGATGGACCTCGAGCGCGAGCGCGGGATCACGATCAAGAGCCACGCCATCCGCATGCCCTACACGGCGGCCGACGGCGAGAAGTACGTGCTCGACCTGATCGACACGCCGGGCCACGTCGACTTTACCTACGAGGTGTCGCGGGCGCTCAACGCGTGCGAGGGCGCCATCCTGGTCGTGGACGCGGCCCAGGGCATCGAGGCCCAGACGATCTCGAACCTCTACATGGCCATCGGCCAGGACCTGGAGATCATCCCGGTCTTGAACAAGGTGGACCTGCCGAGTGCGCAGCCCGAGTTGGTGGCGCAGTCCATCACCGACCTGATCGGAGGCGACCCAGACGACGTCCTGCACGTCTCGGCCAAGACCGGCGTGGGCATCCCCGCCGTCTTGGAGCGGATCATCGAGCGCGTCCCGGCGCCGGCCGGTGACCCCGACGCGCCGCTTCAAGCGTTGATCTTCGACTCGACGTTCGACACCTACCGCGGCTCCATCGTCTACGTCCGCGTCAAGGAGGGCACGTTGCGCAAGGGCGATGCCATCGAGTTCATGGCGACCGGTGCTAAGTACAACGCCGAGGAGATCGGGCACCTCAAGCTCAAGATGGAGCCGGTCCACGAGTTGGGGCCGGGCGAGGTCGGCTACATCATCGGCTCCGTCAAGGACGTGGCTGATACGAAGGTCGGCGACACGGTGACGCACCAGAAGAACGGCGCGACCGAGCAGTTGCCCGGCTACCGCGACGTCAAGCCCATGGTGTTCTCGGGCATCTACCCGACCGACTCCAACGACTTCGAGGACCTGCGCGCCGCCCTCGAAAAGCTCCAGCTCAATGACGCCGCCCTGAGCTACGAGCCCGAGACCTCGGCCGCCCTCGGCTTCGGGTTCCGCGTCGGGTTCTTGGGGATGCTCCACATGGAGGTGGTCCAGGAGCGGCTCGACCGCGAGTTCGGGCTCGACATCGTGACGACGATGCCCAACGTCCGCTACACCGTCGCTCTCGCGGACGGGACCGACCTCGAGGTCGAGAACCCGTCGGACATGCCGGACCCGGGCCGGATCTCGGAGATCCGTGAGCCCTACGTCAAGGCCGAGATCATCGTGCCGAGTGAGTACGTCGGGACGCTGATGGGGCTGTGCCAGGACCGGCGCGGCACGTACATCACGCAGGAGTACCTGACGACGGACCGCGTCAACCTGAAGTACGAGCTGCCCTTGGCGGAGATCGTCTTCGACTTCTACGACAAGCTCAAGTCGGTGAGCCGCGGGTACGCCTCGTTCGACTACGACTTCATCGACGAGCGGGCCTCGAAGCTGGTCAAGCTCGACGTGATGCTCAACGGTGACACGGTCGACGCGCTGAGCACGATCGTCCACCGGGACAAGGCGTACGACATGGGCAAGCGGCTGTCCCAGAAGCTCCGCGAGCTGATCCCTCGGCAGATGTTCGACGTGGCCATCCAGGCGGGCATCGGCAACAAGATCATCGCGCGTGAGACGGTCAAGGCGTTGCGCAAGGACGTGACTGCCAAGTGCTACGGCGGTGACATCAGCCGCAAGCGCAAGCTGCTGGAGAAGCAGAAGGAGGGCAAAAAGCGGATGAAGCAGGTCGGCGCCGTCGAGGTCCCGCAGGAGGCGTTCCTGGCCGTCCTCTCGATGGAATAGGCATGAGGGATACGGGATACGAGACGGAGGGATGGGGGCGCCGGCCGTTGGGGCTCGCTCTGCTCGTCCCTCTTTTATCCCTCCTCATTCCGTATCCCTCCGCTGCCCAAACTGTGGTCGAGGTGCTCCGTCAGCAGCGCCTCGAGGCGCGAGCGGCCGAGATCGTCCTCGAGGTCGGGGAGCGGATCCAGCCGAAGCCCATCGTCGAGGTCGGGACGGTGGACTGGGCGACGGCGGCGTTCCGCGAGGTGCAGGCCGCGCGGCAAGCCGCGAGGGACAGCTTGGTCCGCGCCGACAACCTCAAGGCCGATAGCCTCATCCTGGCCGCACGCTTGGCCACGTTGAACTGGGACAAGGTGGAGCCCGACGCGCAGGGGTTCTTCCTGGAGCGGTTCGGTGAGACGTACTGGCAGGCCGTCGGCGCTCGAGGCTTGCTGACCGACACGCTCGACACGCACGCGCTCCGGGGCAAGCTTCAGGCTGAGTTCGGACGGCCGACGCGCAACGGCGACGCGCAGCGCCGCTACGGCTACGGCGGCTCGGAGTACATCCAGTTCGAGTACTGGTTCGTCGTCAACGACTCGATTCCGCTGCTCGCCCTCGACATCGACGGACCGTTTGGGCGCGGGCTGCTCGTCGCGTCGGACGAGGAGTACCAGGACATTTTGCCCGACCTGAAAGCGGACCTGTCGGCTCGGATCGAGGCTCAACGACCTGACCCGTGGCTCGACTACTACCACTCGTTCGAGCGAGGGCGATGGTTCAAGACCGGCTTCAACGGGACGGAGGACTACACGCTCCCCGTCCGTCCGCCGCGGTGGAGCGGCCGGGAGGGCTCGGACCGCTGGGTGATCCACCGCTGACGCTCGCCCTCGAGGCCGGCGCCGCAGGACGTGTCCGCCCTCGAGGACGAAGACCTGTGCGGACGCCCGTAGCTTCCTCGTTCTGTTCGCGCACGCCGTGCCGACGCTTTCCCGACCCGACGCCGCATGGCCCGCCGTTCCAACCGTGACCGCCGCTCCAAGGACGCTCCACGCAAGCCGACCTTCAAGGAGAACCTGTGGTACTGGGCCAGGGCGATCGCCGCGATTCTGATCCTGCGGGCGTTTATCGGCGAGCCGTACCGGATCCCGTCGGAGTCGATGGAGGACACACTCCTGGTGGGCGACTTTTTGATCGTGTCGAAGATGAACTGGGGTCCACGAACGCCCGCGACGATCGGCGTCCCATTCACTCGGATCTACCTACCCGGCGTGGAGCTGCCCCAGGTCCGGCTGCCGGGCTTCTCGGAGCCGGACCGTGGCGACGTCGTCGTGTTCAACTACCCGGCCGGCGTGGACGTGGAGCGGGGCGTGATCCCGTCGACGGTGCCGATCGAGCGTCGGGACCCGTACATCAAGCGATTGGTGGCGCTGCCGGGCGACACGATGGCCGTCCTCGACAAGGTGCTCCACATCAACGGCGTGCCGATTCCGCTCGCGCCGACGATGAAGCAGCGCTGGCGGGTGACGGCGGCGGGCGAGACGCGTCCGAACGCACGACAGCTCGAGGACATGAGCATCCAGTACTTCCCTGGCGGAGACGTGCGTGAGAACGGGGCGCTCCGGTTCGACGTGTTCGCCACGCCGGGCGAGGTCGCCGCCCTCGAGGCGCTGGACGCTGTGGCGCGCGTCGACCCCTACCTCTTGGACGAGCAGTGGGCCGACCAACTCTACGGCGCCAACCCCGACCACGTCCCGCCGCGCGTCGTGCCGGCGGCGGGCATGACGATCCCGCTCACGGCCGCGACGTTGCCGATCTACGGCGAGACCATCACGCGGCACGAGGGCCGCGACCTCGAGCGCACAGCGAGCGGTTTCACGGTCGACGGCGAGCCCGCCACGACGTACACGTTCGAGCAGGACTACTACATGGCGATGGGCGACTTCCGCGACAACTCCGTCGACAGCCGCTACTGGGGCTTCGTGCCGCACTCGCACCTGGTCGGGAAGGCGCTGTTCACGTTCTTGTCGTTCAAGGGGGACTTCCCGTTCGTGCGCCTGGAGCGGTTCTTCCGGCCGATCCCCTAGCGTGAGCGCCGACCTCGAGAGCCCTGAGGCCGGCGGAGCCCACGGCACAGACCGCACGGGCGCAGACGGCCCCGCGACGCCGCTGCCGGATCCCGCCCTCGAGGACGCGTCCGACCCCGAGCGCGCGCCGGAGACG
>NZ_JBARYR010000291.1:0-2444 GCF_049648075.1 Rubrivirga sp.
GCCCCGACGCGCTCGCCGGCGCCATCGCCCGGATGCTCGACGACGACGCGCTCCGCCGTCGCCTGGCCGAGACCGCCCTCGACGAAGCCCGCACGCTCTACTCGTGGGAGGCGCGGGGCCGCCAGATCGCCGGCATCTACCGCGACCTCGAAGGCTCCGTCCCCAACGACGCCTGGACCTACGACGGCTCGGACCCGGACCCGTGCGTCTACCGCGTGACGCCGCAGCTTTTGTGAGAGGGATGGAGGGAAAGCAGAGCGCTTTCCCCATCCCTCAACCCCTCCGTCCCGTATTCCTCCCCACGTGACCCTCCTCGCCATCTCTCCCCACCTCGACGACGCCGCGTTCTCCGCCGGCGGGGCCCTCGCGACGTGGGCGGCGGTGGGGCACCGCGTGGTCGTCGCGACGGTGTTCACCCGGAGCGTGCCGGACCCGGTCGGGTTCGCGCTCGCGTGCCAGACGGACAAGGGGGTCGCCCCCGACGCCGACTACCTCGCGCTCCGACGCGTGGAGGACGCCGCGGCCTGCGCCCACCTCGGCGCCGAGCCCGTCTGGCTCGACCTCGAGGAGGCCCCCCACCGCGGCTACGACTCGCCTGACGCCCTCTTCGGCCGCGTCCTCCCCGGCGATTGCGACACGTGGAAGGCGGTCCGAGACCGCGTCCTCGAGGTCGTAGACGAGGTCCGGCCCGACCTCGTGCTCTCGTGCCAGGGGTTGGGCGGCCACGTCGACCACGCCCACGTCGTCCAGGCCGTCGCCGGCCTCGAGGGTGGGGGTGGCGCTCCGGTCGCGTGGTGGCGCGACACGCCGTACGCGATCCGAGGAGCGGGCAGGCCGGCCCCCGACCTCCCTTCCGACCTCGAGGACGTGGCCGTCCCGCTCGAGGACGACGCGCTCGGCGCCAAGCTCGATGCGTGTGTGGCCTACGCGACCCAGATCGGGTATCAGTTCGCTCGCGATGCTCCGGAGGGGTCTTCCAAAGACGTGACCCGGCGACGGATCCGGGCCTTCGCCACCGCCGAGGGTCGACGGTTCGGGCTCCCTGCGGCAGAGGCGTTCGCCGTCCGCCTCGGAACGCGCCTCCCACCTGCTCGCTCGTGACGGTCTTAGCCCCCTCCTTGGCTCTCTCGCTCTCGACCTCGAGGGCGCGCCAGTCGTAGGCCGTACTCGGTTGACACTCGATCCCTTCGTGCCCTCGACGACGTAGGACAGGTGAGTTCTACCTACGCCCTCGATGTCGACGAACGCGATAAACCCAGAGCCCTCTCCTGCGAAGAAGCCTCTCTGGTGGCTCCGTTACATGTCGGTACTGGGGGGCGGAGGGTTCGCCATCGGCTTCATGCTCGCGGCCTTCGACGGCAGCACCGAGCCGTACTTCATGACCGACACGATCTCGTACGTGCCGGCAGAGGCGTGGTGGGCGCACGGGCTGATGATGGGGACCTCGTTCGCACTCATGGGCGGCGCGTTCCTGTTTAGCCTCTGGCTCATCGGAGACTTGGTACGACGGAAGCTCCTCTTCCTGCTCGCAGGCCTGTTGATGGGCTCGATGGGCGCGCTCATGATCTGGCTCGCCGTCACTGGACCGGGCAACATCGAGGACGGACTCCGCATCGCGTTCGGGTTCGTGCTGGGTCCCATCTTCGTCTTTTTCGGTATCTGGGCTCTCTACAGAGGCTTCCAGGCGCGACGAGACCGAGGCATCAGCTAACCACACTCGACGACCACGAGGCCGGGGAACGACTCCCCCAGCAACGCGCCCAGCCGGCGGAGCCCCCACCACTCTGCCCGGCCCTGCCCAACGGAGACCACGCGGACGCCGCACCGCTCGACGGCCTCGAGGGCGTTTCGGCGGATCTGTCCCGTGACGTAGAGCCCGGCACCCCGCTCGGCTGCGTCCTCGACGAGCGATTCCGTCATGGCGCCCGCGAGGGCGAGAGCTTCGATACTCTCGGGCTCCGGCCCCACGGCGTCCTCGAGGCCGCCGAGCTCGACCTCGACGCGGCGGACAGCGCCCTCGAGGTCGACGGCAGACGGCAGGCGACCGACTAGGCCGATGGGGTTTCCATCGCGCCTCAGCGGTTCAGCGTCGGCCTCGAGGCCGAGGGATCGGGCGAGCGCCGGGTTGCAGCCGACCGAGTGCAAGTCATCGAGGGCGCGGTGGGCGGCGAGCACGCCGAGCCCGTCGGGGAGCATCGCCGGCCACAGGCCGAACGGGCGGTGGACCAAGACCGCGTCCAGGCCGTCGGCCCAGTCGTAGGGCGGACGCCCGGCCTCCAAGCGGAGCCCCAGACGGCGGACGTCGCGGTCGGAGTCGAGCCAGACGCCGGTCGGGTCTCCTTCGCGGCGGTAGCGCTCGAGGTCGAGGTGCGGCGCGAGCGCGTCCTCGAGGTCGCGGACGGTCGGCATCACAGGCCAGGCGTGGCGGGACGGGGCGTCCAGCC
>NZ_JBARYR010000292.1:0-3824 GCF_049648075.1 Rubrivirga sp.
GTTCGAGCCGCGGTCGAACTCGAGCCGGCGCGCCGCCTTCGAGGCGCCCTACGCCAAGGCGCTCACGACCGCCGACGCCGTCTTCCTGTCCACGCCGCCGCTCCGCCACAACGACGACCCCAAGGACTTCCTCGACGCCGACGCCGTGGCCGCGGCCGTCCTCGAGGCCGGGACCCCGTCGAAAGCCTACGCGTCCGCCGACGCGCTCCTGCCAGACCTGCTCGCCGACCTCGAGGACGGCGACCTGGCGCTGGTGATGTCGAACGGCTCGTTCGACGGGCTGGTGCGGAAGCTCTCGGCCGCCCTCGAGGGTGGCGTCTGATTGGGCCGCCCTCGAGGACGAGGGTCGCGAGGTCTACTCGGGCCGTAGACCGACCTCGATGCGAGTGTAGTACAGCGTCGAGGTGGCCTCGTAGCCCGACCGCGTCCCAACGAGGAGCCAGGCTTGGCCAGCCTCATCGGCCGTGAGCGACGCGTGGTCAGCCGCGCTGGTCAGCGTCTTTAGCATGAACGATTCGTCGAGCGGAGACGCGTCGCAGCTCCGTCCGTTCGCGATGTCTCCGAGCCCGAACGCGCGGTACCAACTGTCGAACTCGCCGACCGGCTGGTAATCGGATGCCAGGCTCAGCCCGTATCCGTCGGCGCCCACGCGGGGCCGTTCCGTCGAGGCCGCCGCGTGGACGGTCACGCCCTCACCTGGCGACCCACCGACGCCCAGGCATCCGCTCGGGACGTTGGTCGCGAACGTGACCCGGAACGAGGCTCGATACCGGGCGCCCGGCACCAGCCCGACGACCTGGCGAGTCACGTGCATGTTGATGTCGTCGCTGTGGTTCATCGCGGTCAGCAGGAATCCGAACCCCGCGAGCGGTGGCGGGACTGGGCGGTTTCCCGAGTCGATTTCGTAGAACGACTCTTCTCCGGCCGGGTAGTTGGTGAACAGCGCTACCCACCCGTCGTCGCCCTGGGCGAAGTCGGTCTGAAGAGAGACCGGTTCGGCCTCGAAGGCGGCGGCGTCGCAGCCGACGACTGCGAGGATGCCCAACGCAAAAACCAGCTTGGTCATGGAGAACGGCGGCCCGCCGCGAATGAGGCGCCGAAGGTAGACCGTCCGGACCCAAAACCAATCGCCGAATCTGCACGCGCTTGAGGTCGCCGCTGGGGGCGGAACGGAGCTTTGAGACGTACGTCTCCCCTGCCCCTCGCCCCAGCTATGTTCGTCGAAGACACCGACGCCGTCGGTCGCCACATCGTCCTCGAGGACGCGCCGCGCCGCATCGTGTCGCTCGTCCCGAGCCAAACGGAGCTCTTGGCCGACCTCGGCCTCGAGGACGAGACCGTCGGACTGACCCGGTTCTGCGTCCACCCCGACGGCTGGAAACAGAGCAAGGCCATCGTCGGCGGGACGAAGAACGTTGACGTGGAGAAGGTGCGCGCCCTCCGTGCCGATCTGGTGATCGCCAACAAGGAAGAGAACGTCCGCGAGCAGGTCGAGGCCATCGCGGCCTTCGCGCCTGTCTGGACAACGGACGTGGCGACGGTCGCCGACTCGCTCATCATGATCCGCGACGTCGGCCGCGTCACCGGCCGCGTCCTCGAGGCCGAGCGCATCGCCGCCGAGGTCGAGGCCGGGTTCAGCGATCTCGAAGCCGAGACCCGCGACCTCGAGGCCGTGAGCGCGCTCTACCTCATCTGGCGCGAGCCGTGGATGAGCGTCGGACGCGACACGATCATCGCAGACGTGCTTCGCCGAGGCGGATTCGCAAGCGTGACCGACGACCGAGATCGGTATCCCGCCCTCGAGGACGAGGAGATCGCCGCGCTGGCGCCGGACGTGGTGCTGCTCTCGTCGGAGCCGTACCCGTTCGCGGAGACGCACATCGAGGAGGTCCAGGCGCTCGTGCCCGACGCCGAGATCCGGCTGGTGGATGGCGAGCCGTTCTCGTGGTACGGCAGCCGCCTGCGGACGACGCCCGGCGCGCTCCGCGATCTGAGGCGGCGGCTCGCGTAACCGACCTCGAAGGCGGAACGCGGCCCGGGACGGCTCGGTCGAACAGGCCCCCTCCTCCCGACCCCGATGCCCGTCACCGCGACCACCGAAAAACCCGTCCACGCCTCCGGCACCTTCGACCTGGGTGACGGCCTGACGATCCACCGCATGGGCTACGGCGCCATGCGGATCACTGGCGAGCACGTCTGGGGGCCGCCCTCCGACCCCGACTCCGCGCGGGCCGTCCTGCGCCGCGCCGTCGAGCTCGGCACCGACTTCGTCGACACCGCCGACAGCTACGGCCCGTTCGTCTCCGAGGACCTGATCCGCGAAGCGCTCCACCCCTACGACGGCGTGGCGATCGCGACCAAGGGCGGACTCCTGCGCACCGGACCCGGCAAGTGGTACCCCCTCGCGACGCCCGCCTACCTGCGCCAGGCCGTCCAGATGTCGATGCGTCGGCTCGGCGTCGAGACCATCGACCTGTACCAGCTCCACCGGATCGACCCGGAGCACGACCGCGACGCGCAGTTCTCGACGCTGAAGCGGATGCAGGACGAGGGCTGGGTCCGGCTCCTCGGTCTCAGCGAGGTCGGCGTGGACGAGATCAAAGCCGCGCAGGACGCCGGCCTCGAGGTCGCGACCGTTCAGAACGAGTACAACCTCGGCACACGGAAGCACGAGGCCGTGGTCGACTTCTGCGAAGCCGAGGGCATCGGCTTCATTCCGTGGTACCCGCTCAACGCGGGCAAGCTCGCCGACAACCCCGTCCTCGAGGACGCCGCCGACGCACTCGGCGCGTCGCACAGTCAGGTCGCGCTGGCGTGGCTCTTGAAGCGGTCGCCGGTCATGCTGCCGATCCCCGGCACGTCGAGCATCGCGCACCTGGAGGAGAACGTGGCCGCGGCCGAGATCGAGATGCCGGACGACGTGTTCGACACTCTCGACCAAGCCACGCGCTCGTGATCTCAGAGCTGCTGGTCGTCGAGTTGGCCGGCGTCCTGGCCGGCCCGAGCGTCGGGATGTTCTTCGCCGAGCACGGTGCGCGCGTCGTCAAGGTCGAGCCGCCCCACGGCGACGTCACGCGGCGCTGGCACCTCCCGAGCGAGGACCCGAGCGATTCGAGGCCGGCCTACTTCTGCGCCGTCAACTGGGGCAAGGAGTCCGTCGTCCTCGACCTGAAGACGACCGACGGGCGGCGCGCTCTCCACCGCCTGGTCGCCCGTGCCGACATCGTGATCTCCGCCTTCCGTCCCGGCGCCGCGCCCGCCCTCGAGTCCGACGCCGAGACGCTGCGAGCCGTCAACCCGCACGTGATCGTCCTCGAGGTCGACGGCTACGGCATCGAGGACGAACGGGCCGGCTACGACGCCGTCGTCCAGGCCGAGTCGGGCTTTATGGCCCTCAACGGACAGGCGGACGGGCCGCCGACCAAGATGCCGGTCGCGCTCGTCGACGTGCTGGCGGGCCACCAGCTCAAAGAAGCGGCCTTGGTGGCGCTCCTCGAGCGAGAGCGGACCGGACTCGGCACCACGGCGCGCGTGTCACTCTTAGGTGCGGCGGTGTCGTCGCTGGCGAACCAGGCCTCGAACTGGCTCACGGCCGGAGCGCGTCCTCGACGGAAGGGCTCCGCCCATCCAAACATCGCGCCCTATGGACGCCCGTATCCGACGGCGGGCGGGGACGTCGTCCTGGCCGTCGGGACCGACCGTCAGTTCGCAGCGCTGTGCGAGGCCCTCGGCCTCGAGGGCGAGCCGGCCTGGACGACGAATGCCGGTCGCGTCCGTGACCGCGCCGCCCTCGACCGCGTCCTCGAGGCCGCGCTTGCCACTCG
>NZ_JBARYR010000293.1:0-4299 GCF_049648075.1 Rubrivirga sp.
GGTCGGCGGCGTCCTCGATGCGGTCCGCGACGTCCTCGAGGTCGGCCTCCGGCTCCTCCTCGGGCGTCGGGTCGGGCTTTGGCGTCCGGGGCTTGCGCGGCGCCGTCAGGTCGATGACCGACGGGAGCACGCGGCGCTCTTCCTCTTCCTCTTCCTCCTCGCGTCCGCCGCGCCCCCGGCCGCGACCACGTCCCCGGCTCCGTCCACGACCGCGAGAGCGGCGACCGCGCGTGCGGCGGCTCTGCGACTCCTCGGGCTGCGACTCGACCTCGAGGGCGTCCTCGACGTCGGGCTCGTCTTCGTCGTCGGCGACGCGCTTGGCGGGTGCGAGCGACAGGACAGGCGCGTCCAAGCCGGGCACGTCCTCGCCGGCCATGGCGAGCAGCTGCGGCAGGTTGTCCGTCAGGTCCGAGAAGTGCAGGAAGCAGTCCTGCTTCTGCCCGACGTCGACGAACGCGGCCCGGATGGCCGGCATGACTTTCTGGACACGCCCGAGGTAGACGTTCCCGATCGTTCGGACGTTATCGGGGTTCTCGACGTAGAGCTCGACGAGTTCTCCGTCCTCGACGATGGCGATCCGCGAGCGGTCCTTGCTCGCGTTGATGACAATCTGCTTCTTCAAAAGGATGAGGGGTGGAGCGCGAGGCGGGCCGGTCCCCCAACGGGACGGGCAGCACAGGGCGACTCCGGGCCAGCGTCCGACGATGGTCGGGGGCCTCGGGGCGCGGTCGCGCGGTGGGGTCCGTCAGGCGCGCGGCGCGCGCGAGCCTCGAGGTCAGCCCTACGGCGACCTGGACGAGGAGACGGACGAAAGAGACGACGTGGGGCATAAGGGTCCCGACACAGCGCGTCGGGCCGGCGACCGTCCCAGGGCCGCCAGAGCGCGGAGCGCTCGCAAATCGTTGTGGGACGGACGGGCCACCCGTGTAGTGGCGGCAGCGTCCGGGTCCCAAGGTACGGACGGGACACGCACCCTCATAGATCGTGCCTGCCACCGGAACGACCTCGAGGACGGCAAAAACGCCTGTCCGGCCTCGAGGCTAGCGGAAGCGCTTGCGAGCGGCCGGCATCTCCACCCCGAATCCTCGGAAAACAGTGGCTTCCCGGCGCTTTCGTGGGCCAGGTCGCGAACCCGAGCGGCCGTTTCGGGTACGCCATCGACCGTCCGTTTCAGCGTCGGCGATTGTCGCCGCGCGTGCTTGCCCCCCTTCCCCACTGATGTCCCAGACTGCCCCCGCCCCCAAGAAAACCCGCGGCCTCGAAGGCGTGACCGCGCTCGACACCGAACTCTCGTTCATCGACGGCCAGAAGGGCGAGCTCCTCTACCGCGGTTACGACATCCGCGACCTCGCGAAGAACGCCTCGTTCGAGGAGACGGCCTACCTGCTGTGGAAGGGCGACATGCCGAACCAGGCGCAGCTCGACGAGGTCACCGCCGATCTCCAGGCCGCCCGCCCGGTCCACAGCGACCTGCTGGACCACCTGCGGCACCATACGCCGAAGGACGCCAACCCGATGGCCGCCATGCGGACGGCGTTGTCGATGCTCGCCGCCTACGACGACGAGGCCGACGTCATGGATGCCGACGCGAACTACCGCAAGGCGGTCCGCATCACCGCCAAGCTCCCGACCTTGCTCGCCGCGTTCGACCGGATCCGCAAGGGCGAGGAGCCGCTCGCACCCAAGCAGACCGGCTCGACCGCGTTCGACTTCCTCTACATGCTGACGGGCGAGGAGCCCGGCCCAGCCGCCGAGGAGATCATGGACGCCGCGCTCGTGCTCCATGCCGAGCACGGCCTGAACGCTAGCACGTTCGCCTGCCGCGTCATCGGCGCGACGCTGAGCGACATGTACTCGGCCGTCGTCGGTGCAATGGGCGCGCTCAAGGGGCCGCTCCACGGCGGCGCCAACATCGAGGTCATGAAGACGCTTATCGCTCTCGACAAGTCGGGCGAGACGGCCCAGGAGTTCGTCGACCGCAAGCTCGAGAAGAAGGAGAAGATCATGGGCATCGGGCACCGCGTCTACAAGACGTTGGATCCGCGCGCGGTCATCCTGCGCGGCATGCTCCAGGGTCTGAGCGAGGAGAAGGGCGAGATGAAGTGGCTCGAGATGAGCGACACCATCCGCCAAACCGTCAAGGACACCAAGGGCCTGGACGCGAACGTCGACTTCTACTCCGCGAGCGTCTACTACCTCCTCGGCATCGAGACCGACTTGTACACGCCGATCTTCGCGATCTCGCGCATGACCGGCTGGACAGCCCACCTGCTCGAGCAGTGGGAGGACAACCGCTTGATCCGCCCGCGCGCCGAGTACGTCGGGCCGCGTGACAAGACGGTCGCGGCCGTCGCCGACCGCGGCTAGCCCGCTGTACCGACCCAGCGCAAGGGCGGAGCGTCTTCGGAGGCTCCGCCCTCTTTTTTGCTCGTCCTCGAGGACGGGCGCCAGCTCCTCAGGATTGGCCTGAGCACCCGACCGCCCTCGAGGACGGTCCGAGACGTCCAGGGCCGCGACGTCCGACCCAGCAGGGTCCTCGAGGCCGACGCGCGCGTTCCAGGAGCGCTTCCGCCCGTCTCGCGAAGACCGCTTGCGTGCTCGACGAAGGTCCGACGGAGCCTATTGGATCGCGTACTTTGAAGGGCCGCCGCCCGTAACTTTCACTCCCGAGTGAAACTCAGATCGAGGCCGGCGGTTGCCGCTCCTCCTCCCCCGTTCGTCATGGCCGTCGTTGCTGACCCCACACGCCCCGCCGTCGAGGCCCGCCCCATCCAGCCGTACAAGATGCGGGTGGGCATGTTCGCCTGGATCCTCCACCGCCTGACCGGGCTCGCGCTCGTGGGCTACCTGGTGGTCCACGTCTGGGGCTTGAAGGCGATCACGAACCCGGACGCGTACAACGCGCTCATCACGAGCTACCACGCGCCCATCTTCAAGGTCGGCGAGTTCCTGCTCCTGGGCGCCGTCGTGTACCACTCGCTCAACGGCTTGCGCATCGTGCTCATCGACTTCATGGGGTGGAGCCCGAACCAGAAGAAGCTGTTCTGGACGCTGGGCGCCGTCGCCGCCGTCCTGTTCGCGGTCGGCGGCTACCCGTCCATCGCCGCCCTCGTCGACCACTTCAACGGCTAGTCTCGTCCTCGAGGCCGCGTCCTCGAGGTCGGCACCCCCGACACTATGGCTACCAAGTACGGCCGCACCGCCCGCTCCAGCGCCTTCCAGTGGTTCGTCCACCGGATCACCGGCACGTTCCTCGTTTTCCTGCTGATCACCCACTTCTGGGTCCAGCACTACGACCGGACGACGGCCTCGATCTCGCACTCGGTCGTGACGGCCGAGGAGGCGGAGGCGGGCATCTTGCCTCGCTACTCGGAGGAGGCCGAGGCCGCTGTCCAGGCCTTCGAGGCACGCGCCGGCGTCCCCGCAACGGAGTCCCCGCGCGTCGTTCCCGCCCAGGACTCCCGCTTCGGCGAGATCGAGGGCGACGCCCCGGGACCAACGCATCCGCCGGGCGAGACGGCCGGACCGACACCGTATGAGATCCTGATGCTGCGGCTCGCGGATCCGGTCTACGCCGTCTTGTGGAAGGGCTTCAACCTGCTCTTCCTCGCCTTCGCGTTGCACCACGGGTTCTACGGGCTCAACAACGTGCTCACGGACTACATCCGGAACGACGTCGTCCGGGTCGGGGCGACGGTCCTGTCGTGGACACTCGCGATCGTCCTGTTCGTGATCGGCTCGTACTCCGTTATCGTCGCCGGCCTCGGTTACACCGCGTAGCGTCCTCGAGGTCGCGCGCCACACTCTCCCCACATCCATGGTCTACGAACACGACATCGTCATCGTCGGAGCCGGCGGCGCCGGACTCATGGCGGCGCTCTACGCGTCCGAGGGCGGGGCCGACGTGGCCGTCGTCTCGAAGCTCCACCCGTTGCGCTCCCACACCGGCGCGGCCCAGGGCGGCATCGGCGCGGCCCTCGGCAACGAGGAGGAGGACCACTGGCTGTGGCACGCGTTTGACACGACCAAGGGCTCGGACTACCTGGGCGACCAGGACGCCATCGAGCAGATGTGCCAGGACGCGCCGCGCACCATCATCGAGCTCGAGCACTATGGCGTGCCGTTCTCCCGGACGCGCGAGGGCAAGATTGCCCAGCGCCGCTTTGGAGGCCACACGCGCAACTTCGGCGAGGCCCCCGTCCGCCGCGCGTGCTACGCCGCCGACCGCACGGGCCACATGATCCTGCACACGCTTTACGAGCAGTGCGTCAAAAACAAGGTCGCGTTCTACGACGAGTA
>NZ_JBARYR010000294.1:0-8090 GCF_049648075.1 Rubrivirga sp.
GCGACGGCCCACGCGCCTCCCTCCTGCTGCCACGCCTGCCCGGCCGGGTGGTCGATCACCCCGGTCTCGTCCACGTAGAACTGCGCGCCCTCGAGGTCGCCGGTCCAGCCGTCGGGCGGGTCGAGCGACAGCACGTAGCCGTCGGGAGTAGCGGCGGCGCTCGCCGTCCAGCCTTCGGCCTTGACGGGCAAGTAGCCGCGCGCGTCCTCGAGGGCGCCGGTTGTCGTCGGCTCACCGACTGGGATCGACAGCGAGACCGTCTGCTCGGCGGGCAGGCAGATCTCCTCGCAGACCAGCCACGTGACGTCGGCCTCGAGGTCGAGCGTGCCGCTGGCGTCGTCGGGGACGGCGACGCGCGTCAGGAAGTGCGGGGAGCCTTCGAACGCGTAGCTCGTCAGGCCCTCGATGTCGTAGCGCTCCGGGTACGGGAACTGCAGCGGCCCGGCCGTCGCGCCCTCGAGGGCGGTCCACTCGACGACGACCGGCAGGCCGGAGTCGCCGGGGTTGATCCAGTACGAGTGCCACCCCTCATCGAGGTCGAGGCGGACCGCTACGTCGATGGACTCGCCCGGGCGAACGGCGTCGGCGTCGGCGACCAAGCTCGCCTCGGAGTACGGGCTGGGGTCGCCATCGACCTGGGCCGCGAGCGGCAGAGCCAGGATCAGGCCGAGAAAGAGGGAGATCGCACGCATGGGAGCAGTCGGAGTCCGACAAGGAACGACATCGGGCGGGCTCAGCGCATTCCGTGCCCACCCATCCGTCTGGATTTCTATGACTGAGCGAGCGCGCTGTTCAGCTTGGTCCGAATCTCGGCGACGGTATCACGGGCGCCGATCCGGCCGACCTCCTCACCCGACGACGCATCGACGAGGACGACGAAGCCGGTCCGCCCGGCGTTCGCAGCGTACACGTCCTCGAGGCCGCGACGGGCCGCGAGCGCTTCGGAACAAGCCGTCGTCTCGGCGTCGGTAAAGTCGAGCTTGACCATCTCGATCGGGCGCTCGGAGAACCCGGGCCAGACGGTCATGACCTTGGGGTCCAAGATGCGGCAGTTGCCGCACCAGTCGGCGTAGAACACGACGGCGTAGACATCGGCGTCGGGCGGCGTGGTGGTTTCGGTCGGGGCCGGCGCCGCCAGGAAGAAGGCGAGGGCGAGCGGGGCGAGGACGATTGAGCGGAGCATGGCGAAAGAGAGTGTGTAGGCCGGACGGAATGCCCGAGGGTTCGCCGAGAGTCGACACGTCTGGAACGGCTCTTACGGACCTCTCTCGCGGCCACGGGGTAGAAACGGCCGATTCCCCCCGCTCTTATGGCCGACGATCGCGCCGCCGACGCTCTCCGCGAACAAGTTCTAACGTTTCTGTCAAAGCACCCCGACCGCGCGTATCGGGCCAAGGAGATCTCCAAAACGCTGGGGATCAAGAACAACGGCCGGTATCAGACGCTCCTCGAGGTCGTGGACGGCCTGCGAGACTCGGGCCAGGTCGACCGCGCCAATGGCGGCCGGATCCAGCACCGCGGTCCGCAGAACGAGGCCGTCGGCGTGCTGTCCGTGGCCCAGCAGGGGTTCGGGTTCGTCAAGACCGACGACGACAAGGAGTTCTTCGTCCGTCCTCGACGGATGCGCACGGCCCTCCACGGCGACCGCGTCCGCGTCGGGCTCGCCGCCCAAAAGCGCAACCAGCCGTCCGATCAGAAGCGCGAGGCCGAAGTCCTCGAGGTCGTCGAGCGGGGCCGGACCCAGACCGTCGGGACGTTCTCGACGACGGGCAAGTCCGGCTGGGTCGTCCCCGACGACAAACGGATCCACCACGACGTCTACGTCAACCGCGACGACTGGAACGGGGCCACGCCCGGCGACAAAGTCGTTGTGACCATCGACCGGTTCGAGGACCCCAAGGCGGCGCCCGAAGGAACGGTCGTCAGCATCCTGGGCAAGGCCGACGCCCCCGGCGTCGACGTCTTGGCGCTCGCCATCGCGCACGGCGCGCCGAGCGACTTTCCCATCGAGGTCGAGAACGCGGCCCAGCAGATCAAGCCCGGCATTACCAAGAAGGAGGTCGCCCGAAGATTGGACCTGCGCGACGCGCTCGTCTTCACCATCGACCCCGAGGACGCCGAGGACTTCGACGACGCGATCCACACGCGCGACCTGGGCCACGGCATGACCGAGATCGGCGTCCACATCGCCGACGTGAGCCACTACGTTCCTGAAGGCAAGACCATCGACCTCGAGGCCGTCGACCGCGCGACGAGCACGTATTTGGTCGACCGCGTCATCCCGATGCTGCCCGAGGCGCTGTCCAACGGCGTCTGCTCGCTCCGCCCGCGCGAGGACAAGCTGGCGTACTCCTGCATCATGGCCGTCGACGGCGGCGGCCACGTCCACAGCTGGGACATCGTCGAGACGGTCATCCACTCCAAGGAACGGTTCACCTACGACGGCGCCCAGGCCGTCCTGGATGGCGAGAGCCACGACCTCGAGGACGAGGTCCGGCGGGCCGGCGACCTGGCGACGACGTTGACGAAGAAGCGCATGTCCGAGGGCGCCATCGACTTCGACGTGCCCGAGGTCCGCGTCAAGCTCGACGTCGACGGCCAACCGGTCGACGTGTACGAGAAGGAGCGGAAGCCGGCGAACCGGCTGATCGAGGAGTTCATGCTGTTGGCCAACCAGGCCGTCGCGAAGGAGGCGTCGAAGCGAGGCGTCCCGTTCGTCTACCGCGTCCACGAGCCGCCGGACCGAGAGCGCATCCAGACGCTCGCCGACTTCGTCAAGCCGTTCGGCCACAAGCTTCCGAACACGGAGGGCGAGGTCAAGCGGTCGGACCTCAACAAGCTGTTGAAGTCCGTCAAGGGCTCGCCGGAGGCGCCGATCATCGAGCAGGCCGCGATCCGGTCGATGTCGAAGGCGGTCTACTCGCCCGACAACGAGGGCCATTACGGGCTCGGGTTCGAGCACTACGCGCACTTTACGAGCCCCATCCGCCGCTACCCCGATCTGATCGCGCACCGCATCCTGAAGCGGATGCAGGACCAGGCCAAGGGCAAGATCCCGACCGTCGAGACGCTCGAGGAACTGTCCGAGCACTGCTCGGCACGCGAGCGCGAAGCCGCCGAGGCCGAGCGCGAGTCGGTCAAGCTCAAGCAGGTCGAGTACGCCGCGCAGCACCTGGGCGACGAGTTCGACGGCGTCGTCGTCGGCGTGACCAAGTTCGGCGTCTTCGTCCAGATGCGGCCGCTCTTGGTCGAAGGGCTCGTCCACGTCCGCGGCATGGACGGCTACTGGGAGTACGACGACCGCCGTTACGTCTTGGTCAGCAAGGACTCGGGACGTCGGATCCAGGTTGGCGCACCGTGCCGGGTCAAGATCGAGGCCGCCGAGCCGGAGACGCGCAAGGTGGACCTCGCCTTCGTCGAGCTGCCGGGCGCCGAGGACCGGTCCGAGCGGCGCTCGAGCGGCGCCAAGTCTAGGCGCGACAAGCGAAAGACGCGAGGCACGCGAAAAAAGGGCGGCAACAAGCGCCGCCGGTAGCCGCATCGTCCTCGAGGGCGCGCGGTCCCGACCTCGAGGACTGCTGGGTGCACTCCGCGCTCCCGCGCCGTTTTCGTCCTCGAGGACGCGATCGAGCGGCGGGCACGTTTAGCCTGCCGTCTCCTGTATCTCCTCCTTGCGGTGCTTTCGCCCTTCCCGGATCTCGCGCTCGAGGAACGTGTTGAGCAGCGTCCGCAGCAGCACCAGGGCCGCGAGCGTCAGGATGTCCGCGCGCGTGGGCGCGACGGCCGTCGCCAGGATGTCGGCCGCGAGGGTGAACTCGATGCCGAGGGCGAGCGTCCGGCCCAGACGAAGTCGTAGCCCCTCGGTCGCGTTGACGGCCTCGCCGCCAGGTCGCACGACGCGGATGAGATAGGAGCCGAACGCCTGGATCACGCCCCACGCGATCACGAGGGCGGCTGCGATCTCTGCCAGGAGCTCCAGATACTCCACGATCCGGTACAACACCGTCTCTGCCGGCTCCATCTCGACCGGCCTCGGCTCGATGACGTCGAGCGTGAGCAGGACGACCAACCCTGAGATCAGCCCGAGAGCCAGGACGACCTCGGACCACTCCCTCGCAGTCGAGACCGGGCCGGACGGCGAGGGATCAGGAGGGGGCTTCATCGACATCGTTCGGTGGGCAAGCTAGTCGCAGGACTCCTGCGGTGAGGGAGGATGCCTTTACCGATCCAACTTATCCGATGCCCCCCGGCCGCCGAAGGATCGCGTGGACGCCGTCCGAATCCGTCGAGGGCGACTCGGCCACGACCAACCCAGCGCCAGCCGCGTCGGCCTCGAGGTCGGACGCGTCGTCGGTCTCGACCCACACCCACCCGCCGGGCTCGAGAACGCGGTAGGCCTCGGCGAGAGATGCGGCCTGGGTCGGTCCGGCGACCTCGAGGACGACCCACGCGGCGGAGCGGGGCGCGAATCCTGACGCGACGGACGATGCCGCGACGACACGTCGGTTCGACTCTTGGCCCAGGACCTGTGCCAACGCTGCGCGGGCGATCTCAGGTCGGTCCGTGGCGCCTCGGACGTCGAGGCCGAGAAGAGCGAGCGGGACGATGTGCCGCCCCTCCCCGGCTGACAGGTCCACCACGCGCGTCCCGGGCGCGATCGACGCCATCGTTCGGAGCAGGTGATCCGACGCCGACACGGTCCCTACGCCGCCGACCGAACGGAGTCGCCGTCGATGGACTCCTGTGTCACTGTCCCCAAGATCGGCGCGTCCTCGATCCAGACACGCGCCTTGCTCGCACGTTCGCACACGGGGCACCCGGGAGCGGCCACGGCCGTTCGGGACAGGCTCGGCCCAGCCGGGGGCTCGTCGGAGGCGAGCCCGTCGCCTCCGGCCATCACGTCCGGCTCGAGGTGGACGCCGACGCACTCCGCGAGCGCATCGACGACGAGCGGGTGACCGTTGAGGCCGTTGGTCACCTCGAAGTGTTCGATCCCCTGCTTTTTCGCCGCGGCCCGGACCGTCACGTCGAGGTCGAACGCCGTGTCGACGCGGTCGGACAGGAACGAGACGGGGACGACCAAGATGGCGCCGGCTCCGTCAGCGGCCATGTCCGCTACGGCGTCGTCGACGCTGTCGCCCAGCGCGCGGCCGGAGCCGAGGGGCTTGAGGAACGCCACCTTCGACGGCCCGCTGTTCGGGCGCGCCGCCTGGACCGCTCGGACGGTCGCGTGGACGTGGCAGCAGTACGGGTCGTTGAGCTTGGACAGGTGCCGCTGGGACGCTCCGTGCGCAGCGAACAGGACCTGGACGCGGTCGCGGACCTGGCGCGGAAAGCGCTGGATGCCTTCGTTGATCCGCTCGACCAGCGCCCGCACCAGCTTGGGATGCGTCGCGTACTCGGACACGAGCGCTGTCGGTACGCTGACGGAACCGTGCGCCTGCCAGTAGGAGAGCGCGGACCCGGCCATCGAGGCCGAGTAGTGAGGCTGGAGCGGGAGCAGCACCACGCGGGTGACGCCGTCCTCGGCCATCCGCTGCCGCACCTTCCCCATCGAGGGGTCGCCGTGGCGCATCGCCACGTAGGTCTTGAACGTGATCTGGGTCTGCGACCCGAACCGGCTGTTGAGCCGCTTCTCGAGGGCGGCGGCTTGCTCCGAGACGTGACGCCGGAGTGGGCTCGTCCCGCCGATCATCTCGAAGGAGCGCTGGAGCTCCCGGCCCATCTTGCGAGCCAGGTACCGGGCCGCTCGAGGACGGAGCGCCTTGGGGATTCGCAGCTCGACCTCGACGGGATCGAGCAGGCGGCTCTCGAGGAACGGGACGACCTCCGCCGGCCGGAGCGGCCCACCGAGCTCCATCATCACCACCCCGACCGTGTCGCCTGGACCGACGCGGACAGCCCCCTGGCTGAAGAACTCGCCCGTGAGCACGGCGCGGTCCGGTCGGTAGGTGCGGAGGTAGCTGAGCGGGGTCATGAAGTAGGAGGCCCCCAGGAAATTCCTGGTGTGAGGACCCAAGTAACTCACTCGGACGCCGAGTCATGTCGTGACTCATTGAAGATGACGCCGCTGGGAACGGATTGACATGCGCTCCACACCGCCGCGGCGCGGCATCGCTGCCTGTACGACTCCACTGCGAGCCCTGGGCCTACACCCGCATCAGCAAGGCTAAATCGCCTGGACGATAGCGCCCAGCCTGGATCGGAACGCGGGTGACGTGATCGCTCTCCACACGCCGGTCATCCCGTCGAACGTCGGTTCTCGGTCGGCGACGCCCAGCAACCCTGCCGTGACGGCCTTCTGACGTGCCGACACCGTCGACTCCTCGGCGGCTCGCAACGCGCGCACGACCGACGACGCGTGCGGCCCGGCCTCTTTCGCAATGGGGGCTACAACCTCGAGGACGAACAGGAGGCCGCTGATGGCGACCGAGAGCCTGCGCGCTGTTTCGGCGGTCGGCGCGTCGAGGTCGTCCTCGAGGACGCGGATCGCCTCGAACCGGCTCCACAGTTGAGAGCCGAGGATGTGATGGAGACGCGTCGGGGGCGCCCCGCTGAGCGGAGCCCCGACGTAGTCCTCGCGCTGCTGCCCCGAGTCGTCGCTTCTGGACAGCCCAGACGCGGCCTCTGCCGCCACACGGGCTAGGAGCCGGCGGGCGCGGTTCTGCCACTGGAAGTGCTCGTCAGATCGCAAGCGGGCCGCGGCAGCGTCGAGCGCCCATCGCGCGCGCTTGCCGAGGTGCGTCGGAGCGGCGTCTACGGAGCGTGCCGCGGCGAGGGCCGCACGGCTGTAGTCGAGGGCCGCATCTAGGTCGGAGACGAGAGGCCGGAGCCCCACGACGAGGTGCTGGGCCGACAGTTGGGGCAGGACGGACCGGAACGACTCGAGGGCGAGCCGGACGCCGTGCGCGCTCACCACGAGGGGACGCGCGTCTGAAGGCGCGCGCGACAGCAGAAATTGCGTCGACGCCGTCTCGAACTCCGAAAGACGGTGGTCGACGAGCGAGTGCGCTGCCGCGAGCAACGGCGTCTCCGGGTGGAGCTCGAAATCGGTCTCCAGGCGCTCTGGCTGCGCCTGATCCACGGGGGCCGGCTTCGACCGTTCGATCGTCGCGAGGTTGACCTCGGAGAACGACGTCGACGGACGGCGAGCGAGCGCCGGAGTCGCAACGGGTCCGAGGACGACCGGGTACCGACGTCGAGAAAAGGTAGGCCGCGCCGCAACGGCGGCTCCGCCACCCTCGTCATCGGCAGGCTCGTCGCCGAAGAGGGGCGTGTCCGGGGCCTCGGCCTCGAACAGGTCCAGGAGATCATCGAGCGTGTCCGTCCCCGGAAGGAGAGGCGACCCATCTCCACGAGACGACTCCTCCGTGGTGACGGATGGGGGCGGCGCAGGGCGACGGACTGGGGCCGGGACCTGGAAGGACCGCCGGAGCGGCATCGGGGCCAGCGGCTCGAGGACGCTCAGGCGTACCTCTCTAAATCGTTCCCGTACCTGTCGGACGCGTGCCATTCCGAGACCGGTTTGTGTAGCGATCGTGTCGGGCCGGAAGCCTCGCTCGTCCAGGAGGATCACCTGGGCGATCGGGGCGAGACTCCCTCCTTCTCGCACGGCGCCCTCGAGGACGAGGCGCTCGTCGGGGAGCACCAGCGCCGTCTCGTCGAGCGAGCGGCGGACCCGCAGGACGGCCCGCTCGAAGGCCGACCTCGAGGCCGGCTCCAGGCCGTGCTCGCGGAAGACGCGGTCGAGCGCGTCAGGAATCGCGGCGTCGCCCTCGACGTGGACCTCGACCTCGTTGGAGACGACGCGCCCGCCGGGGACCTCGAACACGACGACGTCGAACGAGAGCATTCCGAACCGCGCGTTTCCAGCGTGAGCGATGCGCGGCGTGAGGTAGCGGCGGAGCGTAAACAAGGACCGCAGCGCGATGTCCCCCGCGACCTCGAGGACGACGTCGCGCAGATCGCCGTCGGGGAGAAGCAACGGTCCGCCCTCGAGGGCCTCACGGCGGTCGAGGCGCTGCCGGATGGGCGGCCGGCTCCGGTCGAGCGACTCGAGGTGGGCGGCGCACTCGCCGCCGCCTTCGTGG
>NZ_JBARYR010000295.1:0-2801 GCF_049648075.1 Rubrivirga sp.
CTCGAGGGCGGCGAACCGGCCGACCTCGACGCGCTCGACCAGCGCCTTCTCGCGCCCGGCTTCGAGCGCCGCATCGTCGTGGACGCGACGGCGTCCGAGGCCGTCGCCCGGCGCTACGCCGACTGGCTCGAGGCCGGCATCGGCGTGGTCACGCCGAACAAGAAGGCGAACACGCTCGACCTGGGGTACTACCGCCGCCTGCGCGACGCCGCCGGCCGCCGCGAGGTGAGCTACCACTACGAGACGACGGTCATGGCCGGGCTCCCAGTCGTGTTCACCGTCCGCGACCTTCTGCGATCGGGCGACCGCATCGAGCACATCGAGGGCGTGTTCTCCGGGACGCTGGCCTTCCTGTTCAACCGGCTCGCCCAAGGCGCCTCGTTCTCCGACGCCGTCCGCGAAGCCAAGGCCAAGGGCTTGACCGAGCCCGACCCGCGCGACGACCTGACGGGCGAGGACGTCGCCCGCAAGCTGCTCATCCTGGCCCGAGAGACCGGCCGCGACGTCGAGCGCTCCGACCTCGAGGTCGAGTCGCTCGTGCCCGCCGCCCTCGAGGGCGTCTCCGTCGACGCGTTCATGGACGGCTTGGACGACCTCGATGCCGAATGGGCCGAGCGCGTCGCGGCGGCCCAGGCCGAGGGAAAGCGGTTGGCGTACGTCGGCCAGATCACGGACAAGGGCTTGAGCGTCGGCGTCCGCGCCGTCGACCTGTCGTCGCCGTTCGGCGGATCTCGCGGGACCGACAACGTGATCCTGATCCAGTCGGCCCGCTACAACGAGACGCCTCTCGTAGTCCAAGGGCCGGGCGCCGGGCCGGACGTCACGGCCGCCGGCCTGCTCGCCGATCTTGTCAAGGCCGCCGAACTGATGCCATGACCGACCGCGCCACTGCTTGGGGGCCCGCGTCCCTGTCCAACCTCGGCCCCGGCTTCGACGCGCTCGGCCTGTGCCTGACCGGCCTGGGCGACCGCGTCTCGGCGTCGAGGACGGACGCGCCCGGCGTTACCGTCACTGGCCCACCGAGCTTGCCGACCGACCCGGACCGCAACACGGCGGCTCGCGCCGCGGCTCACGTTTTGACGCAGTCCGGCCTCGAGGGCGGACTCGCGCTCGAGATCAAAAAGGGCATCCCACTCGGGTCCGGCGTCGGCGGCTCTGCGGCGAGCGCGGTCGCCGGCGCGTGGGCCGCGAACGTGGTGTTGGGCTCACCGTTCACCAAGCCCGACCTGGTCGATGCCGTCCTCGAGGGCGAGGTCGCCGCGTCGGGCAGCAAGCACGGCGACAACGTGCTCCCGGCCTTGTTCGGAGGCCTGGTCCTGACCTCGCCCTCCGACCCGACCGAGTACCGGCATGTCGACCTCGAGGACGCGCCCGAGATCGCGGTCTTGATCCCGCACGTCGAGGTCCTGACGCGCCAGGCGCGCGCCGTCCTTCCCGAGACCGTCCCGCACCGCGACGCCTCCGCCCAGGCGGCCGAGCTCGCCTTCCTGCTCGACGCGCTTCGCGCTGGCGACTGGCTCGAGGTCGGGCGCCGGATCATGCGCGACCGACTCGCCGAGCCACACCGCTCGACGTTGGTCCCGGTCTACGACGCCGTCAAGGCCGCCGCCCTCGAGGTCGGCGCCGCCGGCTGCGCGCTGACCGGCTCCGGGCCGGCCATGTTCGCGCTGCCCAGCCCAGACGCTGACGCCGAAACGGTCCTCGAGGCGATGAAAGCAGCCAGCCTAGACGGCGCTATCGACGCCCACGGCTGGGTGGCCCGCGTCGATCCTGGGGGCGTGAGGACGCTGGACGCATGACCCAGTACGTCAGCACGCGTGGCGGCGAGGCCGTCCCGTTCAGCACCGCCCTCCTCAACGGCTTGGCGCCCGACGGGGGGCTCTACGTCCCGACCTCGATTCCGGCGTTCGGCGACTGGCGCTCGGCCACCTCGTTCGCCGAGGCCGGCTACGCCGCGCTCGCGCCCTGGCTCGAGGACGAGATCACTGACCTCGAGGCCATCGTCCACGACGCGCTCTCGTTCGACGTCCCGCTCGTCGACCTCCAAGGCGAGTGGTCCGGCATCTCGGTTCTCGAGTTGTTCCATGGCCCGACCCTGTCGTTCAAGGACGTCGGCGCGCGCACGATGGCGCGGTTGATGGGCGCCGTCCTCGAGGGCGACGAGGTCACAATCCTGGCGGCCACGTCTGGCGATACGGGCAGCGCGGTCGCAGACGGGTTTGCAGGCATCGAGGGCGTACGCGTCGTGCTGCTCTACCCGAAGGGCCAGGTCAGCGCGGTCCAGGAGCGCCAACTCATCGTCGAGCGGCCGGACGTCCTGACCCTGGCCGTCGAGGGCACCTTCGACGACTGCCAGCGACTGGTCAAAGCGGCCTTCGCGTCCTCGAGGTCGAGCCGCCGTCTGTCGTCGGCCAACTCGATCAACATCGGGCGGCTCCTGCCCCAGACGACCTATTACGCCCAGGCCGCCGCCCAGGCCGGACGCGGGGACGTCGTGTTCTGCGTGCCGAGCGGCAACCTGGGCAACCTGACCGCGGGCACGTTGGCGGCTCAAGCCGGCGTCCCGGTCGCCGGGTTCATCGCGGCGCACAACGCCAACGACGGCTTCGCTCGCTTCCTCGAGGGCGCCGACGCGCCCGCCGCCGACTCCGTGCGGACGGTCTCGAACGCGATGGACGTCGGCGTGCCCAGCAACCTCGAGCGCTTGCGGTCGCTGTACGACGACGACGACCTGCGGCGGCTCGTCCACGGAGAGGCCGTCACGGACGCGGTCACGATCGAGACGATGCGCGCGGTCTGGC
>NZ_JBARYR010000296.1:0-2074 GCF_049648075.1 Rubrivirga sp.
GGGCGGCTTCGGCTCGGCGGGCCTCTTCACGTTCACGAGCCTCGGCCTCGGCCGCGAGTCGTTGGCGTTCTGCCACCTCGGCAGCGGCTCGGCGATCCGCCTCGGCCTGGGCCGACGCCTGCTGGGCCGCCGCACGACGCCGCTCGGCAGCGACGAGCTGCTGTACGACTCCCGCGAGTTGGTCCGCGTCCTGCTGGCGCTGGCTCAGCTCCCGCTCGAGGCGGCCACGGCGTGTCCGTGCCTGCGCGACGAGGCCCTCGCGGTCTTGGCGCCGCCGAGCTAGCTCCGTCTGCTCGGCCTGACTCTGCTGCAACACGCGCTGCGTTTCCTCGAGCGATGCCCGAACGGTCTGCTCCCGAGACCTCATCTCCGAGGTCTTGATCGCGATCTGCTCGACCTGTCCTCGGCGCCGGCTCGCGAACTGCTGGAGGTAGCGGGCACGGACCAGCATCTGGTTCACAGACCCTGCCGACAGGATCAGCGCCAACCCGTTGCGTCGGCCGTGGATGTAGGCGTGGCGGGCGCGCTGCCGGTACGAGCGCTTCGCGGACCCGATCTCCGTCTCCAGGCGCTCGATTGACCGGCGGAGGGTTTCTGTCTCTCGCTGGATGGTCCCGACCTGTCCGCGGTACCCCGTGACCAGCGCCTCGCGCAACGTGATCTCGGCCTCGATGGACTCGACCGCCCGCAGCGCACTCACTTCGTCACCGCGAGCGGACCGGACCTGGCGCTCGACGGCCTGGATCTGCGAGCGCAGGCTGGTCAGACGGCGCTCAGTCTCCGACCGGCTCTGGGCAGAGGACGGTCCCGCGGCGAGAGCCGCCAGGAAGACGAGGCAAACGGCGCGACGCATGGGGGGACGAGTGTCGGCGACCAAGCTTCGAAAGTAAAGCGCCGCCGTCCTCGATGCGAATCGGCTAGCGGACGACGAACGTTTCGTAGTCGGTCGGTCGCCGGAAGCGGATGCGAAGGTCGTCCGGGTTGACCGACAACCGCCGGTGCTCCAGGACGATGACCGTGCCGCCTTTTTCGAGACGCACCCGGCGCGGCATCACGACGCCCTCGATGGTATCGAACGCCTCCGCCGTCTGGGATCCCGACTCACGACCGCCCGCGTCGAACGTGATCAGCTCCGTCACACGCCAGACGGCGGGGTCGACGACGTAGGACCGGCTGGTTCCGCCCGCAAGCCGGCCCGACAACCGGTACGATCCGTCCTCCGCGAGCACGCTCCATTGCACGTCCGGCTCTGGAACCAGCAGACCGAGGGCCGCCCGGACCGCGCGGCCGTCCACGCTCGCGCCGGGGACGATGGACTCGGCGGCCGAGATCGGACCCAGGAGAAACTCTTTGTTGGGGCGGTTGGCGAGGAACACGGAGTCGGGCGTGACCAACCCTTGCCCGGCGATCACGCCCAGCGGACCGCGCACGATGACAGAGGTGCTGTCCGAGAGCCGTGACCGAAGGCTATACGTGGCGTTTCGGCTCTCTTGGGGACTCGTAAACGACATGTCCCCATCGGCCGATACCGACCCGACCGACGCCATCGAGGCCTCGACCGCCGCCACGATCTGCCCGGCCGAGTGGTTCGGGTAGCCGGCCGCGTCCTCGAGGTCGGGAGCGTCCTGGACGAGCGCGCCGGGGACGCACCCGGCGAGGGCCGAGGCGAGGAGGAACAGTGCGAGTCGGAGCACGAGAGGGGAGCTAGAGGGGGAGCGCGTCGAGACGAGCGCGCAAGGCGTCGGCGTCTTGGAGGGCGTCGCCCAGGAGCGTGATCGCCTCGAGGGCGCGGGCCGAGGCGTCGAGGGCGTCGGCCCCGCGATCGGCGGCGACGTACGCCTCAGCCGCGCCGACAAGGACAGAAGGAACAGAGCCGAACAAGAGGAGGGCGTCGTCGGCGGTCTCGCCCGCTCGCGCGTCGCCGGCTTGGGCCATGGCGCGCAGCACCTCCACCCACGCGTCGACCGCTCGAGGATCGGCGTCCACGCGATCGAGCAGGTCCTCGATCGAGCCGCCCGCCGCGGTCGGCGTTCTCGAGGGCGAGGGGTCCTCGAGGGTGGCCATGCGTCGTTGG
>NZ_JBARYR010000297.1:0-3150 GCF_049648075.1 Rubrivirga sp.
GCCCCGTAGCGCACGCCGACCAACGCGATCACGTCGCCGGTCTGGACGATCCCGTCGACCGTCTTCATGGCGTCGGTCCACGTCTCGACGGCCTCGAGGTCGAGGGCTGCTTCGGGGCGTGCGGCGCGGAAGCGGTCCTCGACCTCGAGGCGGTCCTCCTCCGTCACGACGACCAAGATGCGGAGCCCCTTTTGCGCGGCCAGCACCTTCAGGGCGCGGACCGCTCGGGCGAACCCGGCCTCTCGGTACAGGAGCGGTGGAACGATCACGACCAACCTCGTCGCCGCGGCGAGAGGCGCGACCAACCGGGCCACCACCACCATCGACCGGCTCTCCTCCAAGACGCCGTCGATGACCTGGCCGAACACCAAGGCGCCGGGCGAGCGCTGTCCATTCCAGCCCGCCACGATCTCGGACGCCCGCAGCTCACGCGCGCCTCGGACGATGCCGCGGACCGGGTTGTCGTCGATGCGGACCGTTGGGGAGACGGGGACGGAGGCGGCGGTCGCGTGCAGCACGGCCTTCTCCATCAGGCGTTCGGCCAGGGCCACGTTCTCGGCCTCGTCAGCTCCGCCACGGGCGACGGCGATTGGGAAGACGGGCTCCTCGCTGTCGGGACTCCGCAGCAGGAGCGCCAGTTCCATCAGGTCGGCGGCGGTGTCGGGGTTGGCGAGCGGCACCACGATCCGCTCCGGCGCCGAGGCCGGCTCGTAGGGCCGGTCCGCCTCGGCGAGCGCTACCTTGCGGCCGAAGAACTGGACCAGGCTCGGGCCGAGCAGACACGTTAGGACGATGACCAACACGACGGCGTTGACGGCCGTCTGGGTAAACAGGCCGATGTCGAACCCGATCAGCGTGACCGCGAGCGTCGCCGCGGCCTGAGGAAACGTCAGCCCCGCGACGGTCAGCCCTTCGTTCTTGGTGAACCCAAAAAACGGGATACCCAGCAGCGCCGCGCCGCCCTTGCCCAGGATGACGACGGAGGTAAAGAACAGCGCCAGCCCCCAGACCTCGAGGGAGCCCAACACCGCGACATCGACCAGCAGGCCGACCGAGACGAGGAAGAACGGCACCAAGAACGCGTTGCCGACGAACTGCAGCCGCGTCATCAGCGGGCTCTGCTTCGGGATCAGCCGGTTGAGCGCGATGCCGGCCAGGAACGCGCCGATGATCGGAGCCAAGCCGGCAAGAGACGCGGTCCAGGCAGAGAAGAAGACCATCGCCAGCAGGAACGCGAACGCGGCATCGTCCTCGCGTCGGACGCGGCGGAAGAACGCGCGCGCGGCCTTCGGCAGGAGCCACAGCACGGCGAGCGCCCAGACGATGTCCTTGAGCGCGAACGTCAGCCAGAACTCAGCGTCGGCCTCTCCGCTCGCGACGCCCTGAACGACGGCCAGGACCAGGAGCGAGAACAGGTCCGTGACGAGCGTCGCGCCGGTCGCGATCACCAGCGACTTGTTTTTTGCGATGCCCAAGCGCGTCGCGAGCGGGATCGCCAGCAGGGTGTGGCTGCCCACGATGGAGCCGAGCAGCGCCGCGGCCGGAAACCCGTAGCCCAGGATCCGGGGCGCGAAGATCAGCGCGAGGGTCATCGGCAAGGCGAACGACAGCGCGCCGAACAGCAGCGCCTTCGTCCTCTGCCGGGCGAACTCGGCCAGGTCCAAGGTGATGCCCGCCATGAACATCAGGTACAGCAGCCCAAAGGTGCCCAGCAGCACGAACGTCGCGTCGCGCTCCAGCAGCCCCGTCATGCTCGGCCCCGCGACCGCGCCGAGAGCGATCAGGCCGACCAGCCCCGGAATCCGCAACCGCTCGAACAGCAGCGGCCCGACCAGCAGGATCCCCATCGTGATCGCGACGATCAGGACGGGGTCGGTGACGGGCAGGTCCGGGACGGGGAAGTCCACACGCAGAGCGGAGAGGAGCCCCGAACCTACCGCCCTGCAGATCGCCGTAGGATGCATCCACCGTGCCATCGCCCTCGAGGACGCTCGCCCTACGTTCGGTCACTCACTCGCAGCACCCCCGCTATGCGCTGGACCCTTCTGCTCCTCGCCGTCGCCGCCTGCGACAACTCGCCTGAGCCGGCCAACAGCAGCACCCTCCCCGACTTCGGCGACCCTTACGCCACCGTGGGCAGCGTCGCCCTCGAGGGCGACGACCTCGAGGTCACGGTCCGGTACAGCGGCGGCTGTGAGGAGCACAGCTTCCAGACCAGGACGCGACCGGCGGACGGGTTCACCGAAGTCTGGCTCACGCACGACGCGAACGGCGACGCCTGCGAGGCCTTCATCACGACGACCGCGTCGGCCGACCTCGAGGGCCTCGACGGCTCCGTCGTTCTCCTGGCGCCGGACGGCGAGCGGATTCCTGTCCGCGACTAGCGAGCGAGCCACCCCAGCACGCGGGCGGTCACGGCTGGGCTGCGGACCAAGTCAAAGTGGTTGATGCCCTCGAGGACGTGCTGGCGGTCCGGCGCGACCTCGAGGACGCGTTCGGGGTCGGGGTGCCGGCCCAGGGCGCTGTCGAGCCGGACGAGGCCGTCGCCCAGCGTTCGGTCGGGCAGGTCCGCGCCTGTCGGGGACGCCGCGATCATGTAGACGTCGACGCCGGCAGGAAGCGGCACGTGACGCCGGCGGTCCTCGCCGCGCTCGAAGCGGTCACGGTCGGCCCAGTCGTCCTCGTGGACGCTGCCGAAGCGCAGGTCGGTGACGCCCGCGCTCCGCGCCTTTCCGAGCCGGGCGTAGGGCTCGAAAAAGCGGTTCGACCCGAGCAACCCGTCCACCACGTTGCCCAGCCGCTCGAGCGGCGCCCCGTGGTGCGGCGTCCCCAGCGTCACCAGCTCGACCTCGAGGCCGAGCCATTCGTGTTCCTCGACGCGTGCGACCTCGAGGGCGGACCGCGCAACCAAGCCGCCCATGCTGTGGGCGACGAGGACCAAGCGGCGCGGGCTCGGCCTCGAGGACGCGAGCCGGTCGAGGAGGCCGGCGAGGTCGCGGCCGTTCTGGGACACGTGCCGGCCGCTGTTGTACCGCACGCTGAGCGGGACGGCCCTCAGCCCGCGGGCGAGCTCGGCGGTCATGTCGTGCTCGGCGTCGCCCCAGCGGCCGTCGTGCATGCACAGGCCGTGGACCATCAGCAAGAGCGTGT
>NZ_JBARYR010000298.1:0-1948 GCF_049648075.1 Rubrivirga sp.
ACCCGGTACGAGAAGTCGAGCTCGTCGACCGAGGCCAGGTCCGAGAACGACGGGGCGGGCTCGGGCGCGCGGGACACGCCCACGGCCTCGGCTTGGGCCGCCGCAAGCACGTCGTCGGGGTAGTAAAACCGGATGTGACGGGCGTAGCGGGGCTGGGGGTTTTCAGCCGAGCGGCTACGGCTCGGCGCCGGCGCCGCGTCGAGCGTGACGTGGTAGACCCGGCGGTCGGTCGAGATCACGAGGTTCGTGGTCACGTCGTGGGCCAGCGGCTTCACGACGACGAGCGGGGTCCGCCCGGTTGGCCCGGTCTGCGTCTGCTCGATGGCGAACCGCTCGGTGTCGCCCGCGACGACGCCCAGGACGGCCTCGCCCTCCTGCAACTCGATCACCGACGCCCGGAGCGGGGCGGCGGCCAGGACCGGCTGGCTGTGCCCGAACGGGAACACCATCGCCGTGGACTGGCGCAAGACGCCGGCGCGGCCGGTCCGCTCGTACTCGCGGACGAGCTCGCCGAGGGCCTCCTCCATCTGGGCCTCCGTGACGACGACGGAGCCGGAGGTAAACCCGTCGCCGACGAGCGCGCCGTCGGGGCCGGGCGGCTCGACGGTGGCCGTCGCGCCGGAGGCGAGGACGATGGTCTCGGGACTCAAGGCAGACGGGTCGGCGTCAGGCTGTGCGAGAGCGGTAGGAGCGTGGGCGGCGAAAAGCACCGCCAGCGCGGCGGCGAGAACGGAGCGGGGCGGGGAGGGCATCGGCGGGAGGCGTGTTGTGCATCTCGGTAGGTGCCGGACCCCACTCGACTCCGCCACTCCTCCCCGATATTTTCCCCGCCGACAAGGTGGCCCCGAACTGCGCGACGCCGTTGACCTGCCGGAGCCCGATATTTATCGGCTCAGCGCCGTAGAACAATCGTTATATGGCTTCACGCAGCCCCATCTCGACATGACTCTCATCGTAGCAAAGAAGCTGCCCGGCAACCGCTATGCGTTCGTGGCAGACTTCCGTATTTCCTACGGCCGTGGAGGCGTGCTCCAAAGCGACGAGGCGCTAAAATTTTTCGACGCTGGCGGACGACCTGGAGCAAAGGTGGGCTTCTTTGCGGCCGGTGCGGTTGCATTTTGGCAAGTTGCAGCCCCACTTCTCAAGAAGGCGGCCTATCGGGTCTCAGTGCCTGAAGCGCGAAAAAATGGAGGCCCCCTTCATCGGGCTCTGAATCAAGCGGCGGGTTCTGTCGGTAGCGAAGCCAGAGGGGTTGTATTCGCAGTCCAAAAAGATAGAAATCAGACTCGAGTTATGGTTGTTAGGGTTTTCCAACCTCCCAACCCTGTCGCACCGGGCATGGTCGCAGAACTTGAACGCTTCCCTCAAGATGGCTTTTGCGCCATTGGCTCTGGTGCTTCTGTGCCGAACCTTAGAGACTCGGTAGATACTCGAATCGACGCCCTCGGTGACGATGCGAGCACCTACCAGGTGGCAGTTGCGATGCGAGACGCGATTCGGGACACGTTCGAAGCAGCAGGGACTGATGCCTATCGCCGATACGGCGTCTCACCAGACATGAGCATTGGCCTCATCGAAGGCGGCCATTTCAGACTGGCCGGGGAAACCGGATTCCACCTAAGCTCAAGCGGTGAAGTTAGCCACTACGAGCTCTCGGGTGAACTCGATTCGGGAGTCGAACTCAAGGACAAGATCACAGGGGAGACGCATACCCTCACCCCGATTGACAAGCTGCCCTCTTCGCCAGCCGATAAGCCCCTAGACGTACAACGAAAGGCAGACGATAAATCGCGTGAAGAGTAGTCGTTGCCCCTGTAGGAGCCGGTCACACGGGTAACAGATCGGAGTGGTCACAGGGGTGACGCACCGCGCTCTTACTCGACCGGGTCAGCACCCTTGTCGCGTTCGTCCTCTCGCATGCCCTCGGCCGTCCGCGCTGAGCGTGCGG
>NZ_JBARYR010000299.1:0-9533 GCF_049648075.1 Rubrivirga sp.
CGGTTGACGCGGTCGATGGTCCAGAAGTAGCCCTGGCGGTCCTGGACCCACTCGAAGTAGCTCACCGTCACGCCGCCGGCGTTGGCCAGGATGTCCGGGATGACGAGGACGCCGTTCTCGTTCAGGATCTCGTCCGCCTTGGGCGTGGTCGGCCCGTTGGCGCCCTCGGCCACGATCTTGGCCTTGATGTCGGCCGCGTTCTTGGACGTGATCTGGTCCTCCTTGGCGCACGGCGCCAAGACGTCGACCTCGAGGGTGAGCAGCTCCTCGTTCGTGATCGGCTCGGCACCCGGGAAGCCCGTCAACTCGCGCCCGTTCTCCTCGGAGTACGCGATGGCGGCCCCGATGTCGATGCCGTCGGCGTTGTAGTAGCCGCCGGTGACGTCCGAGATGGCCACGATCTTGCAGCCCTGCTCGCGCAACAGCGACGCCGCGACGGACCCCACGTTGCCGAAGCCCTGGACCGCGACGGTCGCCTGCGACGGCCGCATGCCCAGGCGCTCCATCGCGCCCAGGGTCGTCGTCATGACGCCACGGCCGGTCGCCTCGCGACGGCCTTCGGACCCGCCGATCAGGAGCGGCTTGCCCGTCACGACGGCCGGCTCGGTCCGGCGCGCGTGCATCGAGTACGTGTCGAGCAGCCACGCCATGATCTGCTCGTTCGTGTTCATGTCCGGCGCCGGGATGTCTTTGTCCGGGCCGAACACGTCGAGCAGGTTGGCGGTGTAGCGGCGCGTCAGTCGCTCGAGCTCGCCGTTCGACATCTCGCGCGGGTTGCACGTCACGCCGCCCTTGGCCCCGCCGAAGGGGACGCCGACGACGGCGCACTTCCAGGTCATCCAGGCCGCCAGCGCCTTGACCTCGTCCACATGGACGTCCGGCGCGAACCGGATGCCGCCCTTCGACGGCCCGAGCACCTCGGAGTGGATCACGCGGTAGCCCTCGAAGACGCGGACGGTCCCGTCGTCCATCACGACCGGGATGCTGGTGATGTGGATCCTCGAGGGCGCGCGGAGCACCTCGTAGAGCCCCCGGTCGAGGTTGAGGAGCTCGGCGGCCACGTCGAACCGCTCCATCATCGACTGGAACGGGTTGTCTTTGTCGACGGCCGGCGTCGGCTCCTGGTAGATCGCGCGGCTGTGGGCGTCGCGCTTGGTCTTCATTGCCATGAGAACCCGCTGGGGCGGGGGAGGGGGGCAGCCGCGAAGGTACGGGGCCGAGGGGTGGGAGAGACCAGAATCGGAAGCGCTTCCGGTCGATAGGAGACCAAGCTAGAGGCAACGGCAGCCACCAACCGACCCCATGAGCGGATCCGTCCGCCGTTCACACGCCCGGCGGCGATCTTGGGGCATGACCCGACAGCGCCTCAAGGACCTCGCATCACTTTCACGGGGCAAGGGCCGTCGCGCGCACGGCCAGTTTCTGGTCGAAGGCCTGCGCTCCGTCGAAGCCGCCCTCGAGGCTGGCGCTCCGCTCGTCGAAGTCGTCCTCGAGGCCGGCGCTCACCCCGCGCTCACGTCCCGCGCCCTCGAGGCCGGTGTCGAGGTGGCCGAGGTCAGCGCTCGCGACCTCGAGCGGGTCGCCAGCACTCGGTCGTCTCAGGGCGTCGTCGCGGTGTCGTGCAGCATCGTGTCGGACGAGCCGGTCGGCCTCGAGGGCTCGGTCTTGATCCTCGACGGCGTCCAGGACCCCGGCAACGTCGGAGCACTCGTGCGGACCGCCGCCTGGTTCGGCGTCACGACCGTCGTGGCCGATGAGAAGACGGCCGACTTCGAATCGCCCAAAGCCGTCCGCGCCTCGATGGGCGGCTTGTGGGACGTCCGACTCGTGCGCGTCCCCGGCCTCGAGGTCGTCCTCGACGCGCTCCAGACCCGCGGCGGCGCGTTGTGGGGTGCCGACCTCGAGGGCGTGCCTCTGAACGAGTGGACACCGAGCTCGACCGATGCGCTCGTGGTGGGAAGCGAGGCCCACGGGCTATCGGCCAACGTGCGGAGCCGTCTCGAGGGCGCGGTCCAGATCTCGGGGGCGCCCTCGAGGTGCGGTGTCGAGTCGCTCAACGTGGCCGTGGCGTCGGGCATCCTGGTCGCGCGCTGGCTCGCCTGACGGTCGGGTACGGTAGATCTGGCCGTCTTTGCAAAGCCTTTGGCGACTCCGACGTCCGTTCAGCCGCCCTCCGAAGACCCGGACCTCCCGCCGCACGTGCGGCACGAGTTGCTGGGCGAGGTCCCGCACCCGACGGTCACCCACCCGGTCTGCCCCGGCGGCGTGACGTTCGCGCCGTACCAGGTCCACCTCAACAACCACGTCGTCCAGCGCGCCAAACGCGTACCAGGAAAGCCAATACCGCATCGCCGAAATCGCCGCCCCCGCGGTCGGAGACCGCTTTCTAGCCTCCAACCCCGGCGGAGGCGAGAGGTCGCTGTTTCGATGGTACGTCATCGAGGACGTGACCGACGACGCGTTCACGGTCCGCGCCTCCGCTACTCCGAACGCCGGTGTCGCCTACGGCGCCGACCCCCCACCATCGACCCGTCCCAGTTCACCGGCGACGTCCTCGAGGCCGACCGGTCCGAGGTTCTGGACGAATCGCACTTAGGTGCTACCCAAAACGGCGCCGCCGTTTTCAATGTCTATCGACATGAGTGAGACTGCGCCCGACGCTGAGGACATCCCGCCCGAGGACCTGATCGGGGACGCGGAGTTCGTCCACCGGTACATGTACCACGGGTGGACGTCCCGCCGTCCGTTCGCGCAGCTCGTGCTCGCCCTCGTCTGGGTCGTGATCGTTCTCGCCGGAACCGTGTGGGCCCACCTCGGCATCGCCGCGTGGGAGGTCTCCGGCGAGTCCGAGAAGGAGTTTTGGGCGACCGACTACCCGTTGTGCTATCCACTGTACAAGCTCGGCGCGAAGCTGCTGATCTTCTGATGCAACGTCACATTGGGCCTGTTCATCACGTGGGCGCTGCTCCGTGGCTACGCCGCCGACTGGGCGGTCGCGCGCCGAGCCCGCAAAGGGATTCCAAGCTTCAAGAGCTAGATCCGGGTCGTCCCGTTGATCGAGGGCGGACGCCGAGTCACGCCGTCGGTCATCCAGCAGCCGTCGTACGCGCCGCCGACCTGCCGTGACAGCGTGAACACGTACGCCACGCGCTGTCCGTCGTCCTGGACGAGCGTGACGCGCTGCGCCGCCCGGTCGCCCTCGAGGGCGATGTCGCTGTACTCGGCGCGCTCGAAATCGAGCATGTCGCCGTAGACCGGCCCCTTGACCATCTGGGCGAAGCGGGGGAGAGGCCCCGTCGCCGCTCGGTTGCCGGGCGACGCGAACCGGAACGCGGCCTCGATGCCGGCGTCGGGGTACGGGTCGTCGTTGGTCTGCAACGCCTCGACCTGGATGCGGATGACGTCGGCGGCGGAGAGATCGGGGCTCGGCTCCGGGTCCGCGTCCGGCGTAGTTGTGAACAAGACGACGGCCGACAAGAGCAGGGCCGAGAACGCGAGGGCGGAGAGAGACATCCAGAGTACCGGGTTGGCTCCCTGCTCACGCACCAGCGATACGGACAGATCCGACGATCCGCCCTCGAGGTCGCGTCTGCCTAAAACATCAGGAGGACTCCGACCACGAGAAAGGCCAGCCCTGTGAGTCCGAGCCCGAGAGACTGGCGGACCGCTCGACGAATGGCAGCGCCGTGCCTCGTGTGGTTGAACGGGTCGGCAGGGTCGTACCAGACCGTCACCGGCACGCCGGTCGGGAAGTCGCGCCGGAGGGCGCGCTCGGCCTCGTAGAGCACCTTGTAGCTGGACTCTCCGTCCTCGAGGGAGACGGCCGCGTAGGTCTCGCCGTCGACGACGTACTCGTAGCTGGCGACGGGCGTGTACGTCTTCCGGGCCACGGTCCTTTTGCGCTCTTCCTCGTAGGTCTCGATGCGTGATTCCCGAATCTCGCGTCCCGTCGTGACCGCGCCGACGGTCGGCCAGTGCCGGCTGTCGATGGCGCGGCGGATGCCCTGGCCCGTGACGCCCACGGCGACGACTCCCACGGCCGTGACCGCCGCTGCCCAGCCCACGACGAAGACGCCGACAAGCGCCGCGATTCCGACTCCCACCATCCACTTCGGGATCGTCACGCCGGCCGCGCGTCGCGCCGCGGCGACGTCCCACACCAAGGTGTCCGACTGACGGACTGGGATCTCGTCGTCGTCGAGGACGGGCGGGCTGCTGGTAGCGGTCATGACGGACGTTGGGTTCACTCTCTAGTACCCGAACAGGTGGCGAGGCGCGTCACGATCCGTCCAGCGTCGCGCAACGTAGCTTCCGCGCATGGAAATCCCTGCGATCCAAGGGCTCAAGATCGAGTCCACGCTGCTCCCCCTCGAGAAGACCGCCGCCATCGGCGAGCGAACGCAGAGGCTGCGCATCGGCGTGCCGAGCGAGGCGGCCAACGACGAGCGCCGCGTCGCGCTCGCGCCTTACGCCGCCGCGATCCTGGTCGCCGCCGGTCACGAGGTCCGCATCGAGGCCGGGGCCGGAGCCGAGGCCCAGTTCGAGGACATGGCCTACACCGAGGCCGGGTGCGACGTGGTCCAGTCGGCCTCGGAGGTCTATACGGACTGCGACCTGATCGTTAAGGTGTCGCCTCCCCGCGCCGACGAGATCGCGCTGATGCGAGAGCGCCAGGTGCTGATCTCGGCGTTGCACCTGGGACGGCTCCAGCCCGACACGCTCAAGAGCCTGATGGACCTGCGGGTGACCGGCATCGGGTTCGAGTTCATCACCGACAGCGACGGCACGCTTCCCATCGTCCGGATGATGCACGAGATCGCGGGCTCGATCGCGGTCCAGACGGCGGCGAGACTTCTCGAGTCGTCCGAAGGTGGACGCGGCGTGATGCTGGGCGGGATCTCCGGCGTCCCGCCCTCGACGGTCGTCATCCTGGGCGCGGGCGTGATCGGCGAGTGGGCTGCCCGAACGGCGCTCGGGTTCGGGGCTCACACCATCGTTCTCGACACCGACCTGCCGGCGCTCCGCCAGATCGAGCACACCCTGGACCGCCGCGTCACGACGGCGATGGCGAACCCGACCTACATCGAGAGCGCCGTCAAGAACGCCGACGTCGTCATCGGCGCCGCGATCACGATGGGCCACCGCTCGCCGGTCATGCTGACCGAGGAGACCGTGGCCTCGATGCGGCCCGGCTCGGTCATCGTGGACCTGGTGGTCGACCAGGGCGGGTGCGTCGAGACGAGCCACCCGACCACGCCCGACGCGCCGACGTTCGTGCGCCACGGCGTCGTCCACCACTGCCTGCCGAACCTGCCCTCGACCGTCGCGCGGACCGGGACCTACGCGCTGTCGAACGCGCTCACGCCGTACCTCTTGGACATCGGTGAGGCCGGGAGCATCAACGACGCGTTATGGTCCAACGTGTCGCTGCGGACGGGGACGTACGTCTACCGCCGGCACCTGACGAAGAAGAGCCTGGCCGGAATGTTCGGGATGCCCCATCGCGACATCGAGTTGCTTATCGCCTCGGGGATCTAGCGTTCCGTTGTGGCAGGCTGATGTCGGAGGCAGGTCGGACGTCCGAGACTCCCCACAGACTCCTCCAGACAAATGCGACCCGTCGTCCTCGCTCTCGCCGCGCTGGCGGCCGTCGCCAGTACGGCGCAGACGCTGCCCGATGTTGCCCTCTTGTCGGCCGCCGACCTCGCAACCTCGGCATCCCCCCCGGACCTCTTAGGCTTCGAACCCCCGGATGGGTGGGTCCGAACGTGCGGGCCGTGCCCGTCCAATGAGTTCGAGTCGGTCGAAATGATCGGCCCCGACTCCACGCTCGTGGTCTTGGGGTTTATGCCCCTTCCCGACAAAGGGAACGCCCCAGAAGACGTGTTCGCAGCGCTCGCGCTCAGCGTCGTCACGCGGTCCGCGGTGCTCCAGGCCCGAGCAGATACCACGGGGAGCTTGCGGTTCGGTCCTGTCATTCTGGAGACCGTTGGTGGGCGGCCTTGGCTCTCCGCAACTACAGAGTCAGACGCGTACACGATCAGAATGGGCGTCGCCAAGACTGAAGGAGGGGTCTTGACCTCTTTCGCGGAGCAAGGAACGGGGCGGACGTGGACTGGCGCAGACCGGGTTTTGGCCGCGCTCGGGGCCGGGTACCAGCAGGTGGCACCTCTGCCCGGGGACAGGCGAGTTCTCCTAGTGCGCTCCGACCTCTCGCCAGCCGTCGTCTCCCCGGCCGAAGGCGCCGTGACGCTCGAGGACCCAACGTCCACGTACACGCTCACACTGCCCGAGGGGTGGCACCGCCCAGAGGGCTCGTCGGGCATTGACGCCGTAGCACCGGACTCTTGTACGACGATCCGCGTGGAGTACGACTCCTTTCAGCCTGAGGCTAAGCCCGATGGCAGGATGGAGGGGCTCGAACCACTGGCGGCGCTCTACACTGTCGCGAGGTCGGTGTACGACTCCGCTGAGCGCGCGAACGACTCGCTACGCGTTCGGGTCGAACCGTTTGCCCTCCGCACCGTCGGCGGGCGGCGCTGGCTCACTGGGGCCGTCTCGTACACGCTGCCGGGCGGCGAGCCTTACGGGACTGCTGAAGTCTCGTATGCCCGCGTGCCCGGCGGCTCCGTTTCCATCACCGCTCGGTGGTCGGCCGCGAGCGGTCGCGAGCACGTTGACCGCGCCCTCGAAGGCTTCGCCGTCCGCCTGCGCAGCGCGTCGTGCGGTGGCGTAGACGTCAGCGCTGGGGTCCGGCTGGCGGTGCCCGGCGGGTTCGAACGGGTCGAGGGGGCGCCCCGAAAGGGTCTGGCCCTCGTCCGCCGCTACGACCTGAAAGAGTACGACTGGTGGGAGCCTGATTCCGACGGCGACGACGGGTTGAGGACCGACTCCGTCTCGTTCATCGCCCGCCAGCTGACGTCGGTCGAAGCTGAACTCGAACTCGACAGCCTCGCCACACGGGTGACCCGGGACGTTCTCAGGCCCGGCGAGGAGACCCGGGGCCGGTCGGGGTGGAGACGGATCGACGCGACTGACGCGGAGGTCGTCCACGCCTCCGTGGAGCGGGAGCGGTCCTTCGACACCTCGGCGAGCGTGTTCGTGGTGCGGATCGAGGACCGCGTGGTCGTCGGCCGAGCGCAGGACGGCAACGGGGGATCCATTTGGACGGGGCACCTCGAGTTGCTCGCGAACCGCCTCGCCGTCTGCGAGACCCGGGACTAGGCGCGCGAGAAACCGACGGCGAGCGATCCCGGACTCGCAGACGGTGGCCGGCGAATGTGGGAGCGGCGTCTCGTCCTGGCATCGCCGTCCTGAGACCGTCCCGCGGCTCGTTCTCGTGGCCGCGCCGAGTGCGAGTCGAGTGGGAACTGAGGCTGGCGGCTTGGGTCCACACACGGACCCGACCCTCGAGGCTGGACCGCTGCTCCGCCAACTCCGATGACGCCCCCCGACGCCTCCGACCTCGAGGCCGAGCCCATCGAGGCCGGCGGCGCTCCCGACCAAGCCGATGCCCACGCCCGTCCTCGAGGACGCGGCCCGCTCGGCGAGGTGGCCCGGCTGTTCCTCAAGCTCGGCGTGATCGCGTTCGGCGGACCCGCGGCGCACGTCGCCATGCTCGAGGACGAGGTCGTGGAGCGGCGCCGGTGGATGACGCGTCAACATTTTCTCGACCTGATCGGCGCGACGAACCTGATCCCCGGCCCGAACTCGACCGAGATGACGATGCACGTCGGCTACGAGCGGGCGGGGTGGCGCGGGCTGTTTGTGGCGGGCGCGTGCTTTATCGGCCCGGCAGTCCTGATCACGGGCGTCCTTGCGGTGCTCTACGTCGAGTACGGGACGCTGCCGGCCGTCGAGCCGTTTCTGTACGGGATCAAGCCGGCCGTGCTCGCCGTGATCCTGGGCGCGCTGTGGAAGCTGGGCAAGAAGGCGATCAAGGGCTGGCCGCTGGCGGTGATCGCGGTCGCGGTCTCGGCCGCCGTGCTCACAGGCGTCGGCGAGGTGGTCGCACTGTTGGTCGGAGGCGTCGTCGGCGCGCTCGTTCTTCGAGGACTGAGACGTGAGTCCACGACGGCGGCGCGCTACCTCCCGATCCTGTTCCTGCAGTCCGGCCTCGAGGCCGCCGGCGGAGCCGCGAGCGCGAGCGTGGTCAAGGTCTTCCTGTTCTTCCTCAAGGTCGGCTCGGTGCTGTACGGCTCGGGCTACGTGCTGGTCGCCTTCCTCGAGGGCGGGCTGGTGAACGACCTGGGCTGGCTGACCCAGGCGCAGCTTCTCGACGGGATCGCGATCGGCCAGTTCACGCCCGGCCCCGTGTTGTCGACCTCGACGTTTATCGGCTACGTCGTCGGCGCTGAGGGCGGGCTGAACCCGATCACAACGGCCGCGGTCGCCACGCTGGGCATCTTCCTGCCGTCGTTCGTGTTCGTCTGGATCCTGAACCCGCTGATCCCCAAGCTGCGGTCGTCGGCCTGGCTCTCGGCGTTCCTCGACGCGGTCAACGCGTCGGCGGTGGCGCTGATGGCGGCCGTGACGCTCGAACTCGGGATGGACACGTTGGTGTCGTGGCCCGCCTGGGCGATCGCCGCGGTCGCCGCCGTGGCCGCGCTCCGCTACAAGGTCAGCGCCGTCTGGCTCGTGCTCGGCGGAGCCGTCGTTGGCTGGCTACTGGCACCATGGGCATGAGGACTCCCGTCGCCCTCCGCGCCGAGATCGACCTCGAGGCCGTCCGCCACAACGTGCGCGCCCTCCCCGCCGCGCCCGACGACGAACTCATGGGCGTCGTCAAGGCCGACGCCTACGGCCACGGCGCCGTCCCGGTTGCCCGCGTCCTCGAAGCCGAAGGCGTCAAGCGGTTGGCCGTCGCGACGGTGCCCGAGGCCGTCGAGCTTCGGGACGCTGGGATCGAGTCGCGCATCCTGGTCCTGGCCGGTCCGCTGCCCGAGTTCCTGCCTGTCTACGCCGAGCACGGCTTGGAGGCCGTCGTCTCGTCCTCGACGGTGGCCGAGGCCGTCGCGGAGTACCGGATCCCGGTCCACGTCAAGGTCGACACCGGGATGCACCGGTTGGGCGTCCAGCCTGAGCAGGCGCCCTCGACCATCAAACGACTTCTCGAGGCCGGCGTCCCCGTCGAGGCCGTCTGGACGCACCTCGCGACCGCCGACGCCGAGGACTCGTCGTTCGTCCTCGAGCAAGTCCAGCAGTTCGACGCGGCCATCGCCGACCTCGAGGACGGGATCTTGGTCCACGTCGCCAACGGCCCCGCCCACGTCCGTCTGCCGCGGGTCACCTCGAGGCCGGCCCTCGTCCGCCTGGGTGGCGTGCTCTACGGCCTGGGCTCCGACGACGCGATGGCGCCCTCGATGACGCACCTCCGACCCGCGATGCGGCTGGTCGCCCGCGTCGTCAACATCCTGATTGTTCAGGCTGGCGAGACCGTCAGCTACGGCCGGACGTGGACGGCGCCGCGCCCGACACGAATCGCGACGCTCGGGATCGGCTATGCGGACGGACTGCCGCGGTCGCTCTCGAAC
>NZ_JBARYR010000300.1:0-1548 GCF_049648075.1 Rubrivirga sp.
ACCCAGTAGTAGTCGAGGTCGTCGTGCCCGCCCTCGACGGAGTCGTCGTAGAGCATCGCGTCGAACCGCTCGTCGTCGGCGACCGACGGCTGCGTGTCGGCCTGGTCGAACGTGTTGTTCGGCTCGAGGACGTCGGCGATCGGCTCGATCGGCGTGGCCTTCATGAGCACCTGGTACGTCCCGTCGCCCAGCTCGGCCGGGGCCGGGATCTGGAGGTAGTACGTGACGTCGGTCTCGGGAACCAGGTTGAGCTTGATGTTGCCCCCGTTGTTCCGCGTCCGCCAGGACCCGGTCTCGGTGTCCGTCACGCTGTTCCCGTTCGCGTCCAGCAGCTGGGCGGCCGCGCCCGTGTCGCCGAACTCGCCGATGCCCTCGCCCCGGACCGTGCGGACGTGGTAGATGGTCCCGGCCTCGAGGTCGAGGCGGTAGGTGTCCACGTCGCCGGCCTCCAACGTCGCCTCAAGGCGGCCCTGCGTGGTCAGGCGCGTGGCGTTGGCGATGTCGTTGTTCGGCTCGGCCTCGACGCCGACGTAGCTGATGCGGAACGCGTACTCGCCCGTCGTCGGGTCGCGGTCGTCGTTCTCCGGCGTCTCCTCGCCGATAAAGTCCTGGGACCCGAACTCGCAGTAGTACGTGCCCGGCTCCGTGACGGCGACGGTCGACCGCGTGTGCCAGTCGAACGCGCCGTCGTCGTTGTCGGCGATCACCTCGCCGGCCGCGTTGCGGATCTTGGAGAACAGGTCGGTGTCGCGGCTCCAGAACTCGCTCGTGAACGGCTCCGACTCACACACCAGCGTCTGCCCGCCCTCGACGATGTCGACGCGGTAGAGGTCGCGGTCGAGGGCGAAGTCGGGGTCGGCGGGGTTGTAGAACATGGCCTCGCGGCGCGTCCCGTCCGGCGTGACCGTCGGGGCCGAGCCGGTCTCGTCGTTGGGCTCGAAGGCGTCCGCGAGCTCCGAGATGTCGGTGCTCTTGATGTGGACCTCGTACGAGCCCGACTCGCCGCCGGCCAGTTGGAGCAGGAACTCGCCGTCCTCGGTCGGCAGGATCTGGACCTTGAAGTCGCCGTCGCCGTAGCGGCCGTTCCAGCCCGACCCGTCGTAGACCGACGTGGCCGGGTCGGCGGCGTTGAATAGGTCGACCGTCGCGAACTCGCCGACGGTCGCGTTTGCGCGGCGGACGTGGTAGATCCGCCCGGCCTCGACGGGGATGCGGAACCAGTCGACATCGCCGGCGGCCATGTCGGCCGCGACGAACCCGTCGAGCAAGACCGTCGCGTTGGCCGCCGTGTCGTTGGGCTCCTGCTCGCGGACGGCGTCGCCGACGTTGAGCGAGTACAGGCCGACGGTGTTGTCGCCCAGCGTCCCGGCGTTGCCGGGCGCGGCCTGAACCTGGATGATGTACAGGCCGTCGGCCGGCAGGCTGAACGTGAGCAGGGAGAGCGCCTCGCTCGAGGGCGACCCCTCGGCCAGCACGTTGAGGTCGCCGTCGAGCAGGCGGACCTGGGCGTCGAAGTCGCGGTTGCCGACGCGCCAGGCGACGCTCTGG
>NZ_JBARYR010000301.1:0-2761 GCF_049648075.1 Rubrivirga sp.
CGGTGGAGCCGGTCGGGGACGGGGCACTCGAGGACGAGGCGTCGGCCGCGGCGACTGGGAGTGATTTGACCGTACGGTACCGAGTGGTACCAGATTCTGCGCCTCCTTGCACCGATCTGCACCAGAAGGGAGAATCAGTCTCATCGCAAAACGGTCTCCAGCTGCCCAGGTGGCGTCTAGAGACCGATTTGTACGGTGGAGCCAAGGAGATTCGAACTCCTGACCTCCGCAGTGCGATTGCGGCGCTCTACCAACTGAGCTATGGCCCCGGACCGTCAGGATAGCCTGCCCTCGTCCTCGAGGGCAACACGCCCGGTCGGGACAAACCGTGAAGCACGCCCTCGAGGACGAAGAGACGAGGCAGAGCGCGCAGCCAGGGCACCTCGGCGCCAGACGCGGGTATGATAGCACCTGAGATCCGACACCCGCCCTCCCGAATGGCCGACTCCCTCTTCGACGCCCGCGACACCCTCGACACGTCCGCCGGCTCACACACCTATTACCGCTTGGACCGCGTTGCCGACGAGACCGGCGCCGACCTCGAAAAGCTCCCGTTCTCGATCAAGGTCCTGATGGAGAACGCGCTCCGCCAGGCCGACCTTCCCGGCCCCGTCGGCGAGGACGACGTGCGGAACCTGGCCGGCTACGACCCCGCCGCCCCAGCCGAGGTCGAGATCCCGTTCACGCCCGCCCGCGTGCTGCTCCAGGACTTTACCGGCGTCCCCGCCGTCGTCGACCTGGCCGCGCTCCGGTCCGCGATGGCCCGCAACGGCGGCGACCCCGAGGCGATCAACCCGCGCGTGCCCGTCGACTTGGTGATCGACCACTCGGTCCAGGTCGACAGCTTCGCCCTCCCGCAGGCGTTCCAGATCAACGCCGACATCGAGTTCCAGCGCAACAACGAGCGCTACGAGTTCCTGCGGTGGGGCTCCAAGGCGTTCGACAACTTCAGCGTCGTGCCGCCCGAGCGGGGGATCTGCCACCAGGTCAACCTCGAGTACATCGCGCGCAGCGTCTGGACGAGCCCCGGCGACGACGGCCTGCCCGTCGCCTACCCCGACACGCTCGTCGGGACGGACAGCCACACGACGATGATCAACGGGTTGGGCGTGCTCGGGTGGGGCGTCGGCGGCATCGAGGCCGAGGCGGCCATGCTGGGCCAGCCGATCTACATGCTGATGCCCAAGGTGGTCGGCTTCCGGCTCAAGGGGCAGCTTCGCGAGGGCGTCACGGCGACGGACCTGACGCTGACCGTGACCCAGATGCTCCGCGCCCACGGCGTCGTCGGCAAGTTCGTCGAGTTCTTCGGGACTGGGCTGAGCACCATGTCGCTGCCCGACCGCGCGACGATTGCCAACATGGCGCCCGAGTACGGCGCCACAATGGGCTTCTTCCCGATCGACGACGAGACGCTCGACTACCTCCGTCGCACCAATCGCAGCGAGGCCGACGTCGAGCTCGTCGAGGCGTACTGCAAGGCGCAGGGCCTCTTCCGCACCGACGACACGCCGGACCCCGAGTTCGAGGCCGTCCTGGAGCTCGACCTCGAGGACGTCCAGCCCTCGATGTCGGGACCGAAGCGCCCCCAGGACCGGATCGTGCTGGGCGACGTCCAGCGCGAGTTCCGCGAGAGCCTGACGCGCCCGGCCAGCCCCCAAGGGTTCGGCCTCGAGGCCGACGCGCTCGACAACACAGGGAAGTACAAGGACGACAAGGGCAACGAGCTCGACCTGAAGCACGGCGACGTGGCCATCGCGGCCATCACGAGCTGCACGAACACCTCGAACCCCAGCGTCATGCTGGCGGCCGGGCTCCTGGCCAAAAAGGCCGTCGAGCGCGGAATGTCGGTCAAGCCGTACGTCAAGACGTCGCTCGCGCCGGGCTCGCGCGTGGTCACGGCCTACCTCGAGAAAGCCGGCCTGCAGAGCTACCTCGACCAACTCGGCTACAACCTGGTCGGGTACGGGTGCACGACGTGCATCGGCAACTCGGGACCGCTGCCGCAGCCGGTCGCGGACGCCGTCGTCGAGGGCGACCTGATCGTGTCGGGCGTGCTCTCAGGCAACCGCAACTTTGAGGGCCGCATCCACGCCTTGGTCAAGGCCAACTACCTCGCGAGCCCACCGCTCGTCGTCGCCTACGCGCTCGCTGGCACGGTCGATATCGACCTGCAGAACGACGTGCTGGGGCAGGACCAGGACGGCAACGACGTCTACCTCAAGGACCTGTGGCCGAGCCAGCAGGAGATCCTGGACGCGGTGCAGAGCGCGGTGACGCGCGAGCAGTTCGAAGAACTGTACGACGGCATCGAGGACTCGAACCCGCGCTGGAACGCGATCGAGACGTCCGAGGGCGCCGTGTACGACTGGCAGGACGCGTCGACCTACATCCAGGAGCCGCCGTTCTTTATGGACGTGACGCCCGAGATCCCGGGCATCGAGCCCATCGAGGGCGCCAGGACGTTGGTCAAGGCCGGCGACTCGACCACGACGGATCACATCTCGCCCGCTGGCGCGATTCCCAAGTCGGAGCCGGCCGGGCAGTTTTTGCAGGACCGCGGCGTCGAGCCGAAGGACTTCAACTCGTTCGGCAGCCGCCGCGGCAACGACCGCGTGATGACGCGCGGCACGTTCGGCAACATCCGCCTGCGCAACCAGATGGCGCCGGGCACCGAGGGCGGCTGGACGATGAAGGACGGCGAGAAGATGTACATCTACGACGCTGCCCAAGAGTACGAGGCCGAGGGCACGCCACTCGTGGT
>NZ_JBARYR010000302.1:0-2394 GCF_049648075.1 Rubrivirga sp.
GAACACGACGACCTGGGCGTCCTGCGCCTGGCCCAGGCTCAGCGTGACCGTGGACGTGCCGCGCGCCGGGTTGGGCGCGGCCGACAACGTCATCGCCTGCACCGAGGCGCCGTCCTCGGCCGAGACTGAGCGGTCGACGGCGCGGACAGTGATCGTGGACGGGGCGGCGTTGCTGTACTCGGCCGCAAAGGCGACGCCCTCTGGTGCGCCCTCGGCGACGACCTGGGCAAACTCGCCCTGGATGAGGTTCGCCGACGGGCTCTGCAGGATCGTCCACGTGTCGCCGATCTGGGGCGTGTAGCCGGGCCGCACACGCACGACGAGCGTGCCCGCCGGGCGGACGGGGAAGCTGGCGCCGGTCGGCTGGAAGTCGATGCGGTCGCTCTGGCCACCGGCGTCGACGTCGATCGTCAGGCGCGGGTCTCCGGCTGTAGGCGAAAAGAAGAACTGACTCTGCGCGCCCAGCGTGGCGACAGGCTGGGCGTCAGTGCCGGGGCTGACCTCGCCTTCGATGAGAAACTGCGTCGCACCGCCGATGAACAGCGTGCCATCGCCGGTGACGCGCGTGCCGCTGGGCAGCGACGCCGAGGCAGGCACGTCGAGGTCGAGCCGCGTCAGCTCGCCGATGCGCAACTCGGAGCCGGGCTGGCTGCGCAGGCGCCCGCCGAACGACGAGACGCGCTGGGTCGTGAATGTGACGACGCGCGACTGGATCAGCCCCTCGTTCTCCAGCCGCCCCGTTCCGTCGGCCACGCGAAACTCTCCGCCATCGACCAGGTCGACCGTGGCACCGGCGAGGTTGCGCAGCACGGCGCCCTCGGACAGACTGACGGACGTGGCTTCGACGTGGACCGTGCCCGTGTTCTCCAGCACGACCTGTTGAATCGTGAGGCCGTTGGGCCTCGTACGAAGCAAGTCGGTGTTTCGGAACATGCCACCAGCGCTGCCGAGTTCGAACACCAGCAACCCGGACCCGCCGATGGCCAGCGTCGCGTCGCCCACTCCGGCGCGGAGCGTGTCGCTGGCAAACCGGACCTTCCCCACCGGCTCGCCCGAAAGCGTGCCTTGGGCGATGTAGTCGCCGTCGCCGGGGCTGTCGCGCGCGAACACCACGTCGCCGCCGTCGGCGACGACGAACGACGTGTTGCGAAGCCGGCCGCTGGTGTTGAGCCGGACGCGCCCGTCGCGGACGTCGAGCGTGCCGCCGTCGATGTCGAGGTCCGACTGGATGGTCACGTCCCGAGCGAGGGCGCCGCCGGGGTCGAACACGGCACGGCCGCGCAGGCGAAGCGTGGACATGGTCGGTGTGTCGCCGATGGTGACCCCGTTGACGCCGCTGTTGACGAGCAGTTGGCCGCCGGGCGCGATGTCGAGCGTGCCGCCCTGCGAGACCAGTCCCGCGAGGCCGATGTGCGTGATCGTGCCCTCGACCGTCAGCGTGCCGGTGATTCTCGGCAGCCCGTCGCACGTAGCGCAGTTGAGCGAGTTTTGGATCTGCAACCGTCCGTTCGGACTGACCGTCCCGCCGCCCAGCGTCGTGATCGTCCGGGCGAGGTCGAGCGTCTGCGTGCCCGAGGTGCCGCCGAGCAGAAGCGTACCCACGTCGCGGTCCTGGTCGAACGTGACGGTATACGTGCCGGACTGCTGGATGCAGGCCGTCTCGCTGGCATCGGGGATGCCGTTGGTCCACTTGCTGATGTCGGTCCAAGCGCCGTCTGTCGGCGCGGCCCACGAGGTCGTACAGGTCTGCGCCCAAGCGCCGGAGGTGAGCGCTGCGGCGAGCAGAAAGGCGAGGATCCGTTGGGGCATGGACGCGACGAGGGGAGGAGTTGCCTAGAGACCGAGATGTCGACGCACATCGGCCCACGCCCTCGGAGATCCGTTCTCTGACGCCCTCGAGGGCGTCGCCCTCGCGTGGCGCTTCAATCGGGGCGCCCTCTCTCGCACTCCGCCTCGAGGTCGGACGCGACCTTCGGCCCTCCGCCTCGCCCTCGAGGACGCCGAGGTCAGGACCCTCCTGCCCCGACTATCTTGCTGGCTCTCAACGGGTTTGCTCATGACCCCCGACGTCACCGTCCTGCTCGACCGCATCCGCGATGGCGACGCCCAGGCGTTCGACCGCGTCCTCGAGCAGCTCTACGACGAGCTCCGGGCCGTGGCGCACCGCCAGCGCGTCCGCAACGGGGCGGCCATGACGGTCAACACCACGGCCGTCGTCCACGAGGCCTACGCCAAGCTCGCCGGGCGGTCCGCGTCGCTCGACCTGAAGAGCCGCGAGCACGTGGTCCACGTGGCGGCCCAGGCCATGCGCGACGTGATCGTGGACTACGCCCGCGCCCGCTCGACGGCCAAGCGCGGCGGCGGTCGTGTGGCGTCGCTCGACGACCTCCGCGA
>NZ_JBARYR010000303.1:0-4621 GCF_049648075.1 Rubrivirga sp.
GCTGGGAGCCACGTCGAGCATCCGATCGACCTCGTCACGCAGGTCCGGCGAGCACTCGGCCTCGAGGAACGCGGCTCGCTCGCCTGGTGACAGCTCGGAGGCGGCCTCGAAGAGGCGGGCAATCTCAGTCCAGCGTGACTCGCTCATACTGAGGTCTACCGGATCGTGATCGTCCCGGGATCAGGTGGGCAGCACATCGCCATCGAGATGGGCGACGAGCCACGCTCGCGCCGCGGCCCAGTCCCGCTTGACGGTGGGCTGAGATACGTCGAGTGCGGCAGCCGTCTCCTCGACGGAGAGCCCGGCGAAGAACCGGCACTCGACGACGCGAGCAGGCCGCTCACCGACCGACGCCTCCAGCCGGTCGAGCGCGCCGTGAAGCGAGAGCAAGTCCTCGGCCGAGCGGCCCTCGAGGACGGCGACCGGCGGGGCGTCCTCGAGGGCGACGTCGGCGTGTGCTCCCCCGCGCTTTTGGGCCGTCTGCCGCTCGGCGTAGGTCACGAGCACCTGGCGCATCGCGCGCGCAGCGATGGCGAGGAAGTGGGACTGGTCGACCGCGTCCGGCGGGGCCGCCACGAGCTTGAGGTACGACTCGTGGACGAGCGCGGTCGTGTTGAGCGTCGCTCTGCCCAGGAGCGCCTGCCGCTGGCGGCTCGCACGGCGCCGCAGGTCCTCGTACACGATGGGGTAGAGCTGGGACACAGCGTCGGCATCGCCCGTGGCGGCGGCGGCGAGGAGGTCGGGGATGGACTCGGACACGGGCAGGGCCAGGACGCGCGTAGCTGATGGTACGGCCGACAGGATGGGGAGGTGCGATCTCTCATGGCGCGAGTTCCAGTAGAGGGAGGTGATCTCGACCTCGAGGTCGGTCGGGCCCGTCCTCGAGGACGCGCCCCTCGGACGCTCCAGCGTCCCGTTCACCACACTCGCTCTCATGCGACTCTTCTTACTCGCTGTCGCCCTCATCGTCGGTTGCGCCGATGCTCCTGGTGAGGCGCCCCCCGGTGATACCTCCACCGCTGGAGTCGTGGCACCGTCGTCCAGTTCGCCCAGCGACTTGGTCGGCGAGTGGGAGCTCGCCGAGCGCCAAGGATATGCCGACGACGCGGACTTTAGCATGATCCAAGACCAGCGGATGACGATCACCGACGACGGTCGCATGGTCGCGACCGCCACGATGGTCGATGACGGCGCCACCAGCACCGTCGAGGGCGTGATGACCTACCAGGTCGACGTCGACCGGCTCGTGGCCACGACGGAGAGCGCCACCATCGGCGACGTCGAGGTCCCGATGGGCGACAATCCCCGAGTAGAGACCTACCACTGGTCGTTCGAGGGCGAGTTGCTGTTCTTGAGCAAGATCGGCGACAGCCAAATTGACACCGACAACCCGGACGGCGGCGGCGACCTCTACCGCCGGGTCCGCTGGCTCTGACGCCGCTCAGTCCGAAGGGGCCTCCTCACCACATCCCGCGCGATCATACTCGGATCGGCCGATGTCGCGTTCGATCTTACGTAGGCCGGCCTCGAGGACGCTTTCCGCGCGGAGCGTAGGCACGGACCTCGTCGTCATCCAGGCCGAGGGATAGATCGAGTCATCTCGGCTTCGAGCACCCGCTGGGGTCTGTCGAGGATCCTGCTTCTGAACCCAGGTTAAGGCGGTGTCCGCCCTCGAGGTCGGATCCTGGAGCCACACCCTCCTCGACCTCGATGACCGTCTCCGTTCTCGGCCTGGGCGCCATGGGCACCCGCATGGCCCAAAAGCTCCTCGACGCCGGCCATACCGTCACCGTCTGGAACCGCACGTCGCGCGACCTCACGGGCGCTACGACGGCGGACTCGCCCCAGGCCGCCGCGTCCGCGAGCGACGTCGTGATCTCGATGCTCCGCGACGACGACGCCTCGAGGTCGGTCTGGAGCCACGCCCTCGAGGGCGTGAACCCGAAAACGCTCGTCTTGGAGATGAGCACGCTAACGCCCGACCGCGCCCGCGAACTCGGCAGCGCCGTCCTCGAGGCTGACGGTCGGTTCTTGGACGCTCCCGTCGTCGGGACCCGGCCGCACGTTGAGGCCGGCATCTTGACGGTTTTGGTCAGTGGAGACCCAAGCGACCTCGAGGACGCCCGCCCCGTCCTCGATGCGTTCGCTGGGACGGTCCGTCACGTCGGGCCGATCGGGACCGGCATGGCGGCGAAGCTGGCCGTCAACGCGCTGTTCGCCGTTCAGGCGGGGGCCGTCGGCGAGATGTTGGCCGCCCTCGAGGGCGAGGGCATCGCCCGGGCCGACGCGGCCGAGCTATTGGCCTCGATGCCGACTGCGAGCCCGGCGGCGGCGCGGCTCGGGACGATGATGGCTAAGGGCGCGACCGCGCCCAACTTCCCTGTCGAGCTGGTCGCGAAAGACTTGGGCTACGCCGTCCGCCTCATCGAGGCCGCGGGTGCCCATGCGCACGTCGTCACCGGCGCGGCCGATGCGTTCCTCGAGGCCGAGGGCGCGGGCTTCGGCGACCTCGACATCGCGGCGATCGCGGACTACGTTGCTAGCCGGTAAAGTCGGACGTCTCGGGGTTCTCGAGCGGGAAGAACCAGCCGGCGATGCCGAGGAACTTCCAGGCGCCGCCCGGCTGCCGCCCGTTGAGGTCGGCGGTGTAGACGCTCGCGAGGTAGTAGTCCTCTCGCTCGAACGCCTGGCTGCCGACCTCTCCTGCGGCGCGGCCGAGTCGCTCGGCGAGGAATCCCGTCACCGAGCTCCCTGCCTCTCCCGCGACGCGCCCTCCGACCTCTCGCGCTCGGGCCTCGGCCCGCTCCGCGATCTCGACCTGGAGAAACTGCTTGAACTTGTCCGGCCCAGGATTGAGCACGTAGAGGGCGCCCGCGACGACGAGCAGTCCGAAAAACAGGATGCGTCCAGCAGTCACAACAGGGAGGGGCGGAGGAAGGTCAAGCTATCGACGGGGACTCGGCGCGGCGATAACACAGCGCCCCGTCGTCACGGCAGCGCGCCCTGAGTCGTGGCGTAGATCAGCAGATTGACGCCCATCCGCAGTGCGGCTTCACGAACGGCCGGCGGGTTGGGATGGACCCCGGCAGGCTCCCAGCCGTCGGCGATGTCGCTTTCGTGGGCGTAAAAGACCACCATTCGTCCCTCGTGAAACAGACCGAAGCCCTGGGCCGGCTCGTCGTCGTGGGCGTGGATCTTGGGCAGGCCGTCCGGGAACGAGAAGTGCGCGTGGTAGACCGGGTGGCTCGCGGGCAACGCCTGGAGCTCCTGCTCGGGGAACACCTTCGCCAGCTCGCGCCGGATCGACTCATCGAGGCCGTAGTCGTCGTTGACGATCAGGAAGCCGCCGCCCTCGAGGTAGCGCCGCAGCCTCGACGCCTCGCCGTCGGTAAAGGCGACGTTGCCGTGCCCGTTGAGGAACAGGACCGGGACGGTGAACAGCCGGTCGCTCCTCAGCTCGACCGTGATCGGCTCGGGGCTGATGTCCAACAACGTGTGCTGTCGCGCGAAGTCCACGAGCGTCGGCAGCGGGTCACCGGAGTACCAGTCGCCGCCGCCGCCGTAGTGGACGCGGGCGATCTGGACCTCGCCCTGGGCGGACACAGGGACGGCTCCGAGGAAACCGACGAGCAGAACCAAGCGGACGACGTTCACGACGCTAGAATACAAGACGCTTTCCCTCATGCCGATGCCAACGCTGCGCCCCGCCCCGTTCGTCTCCCGAGTCGTCCTCGAGGACGAGACCGTCCGTTCCTAGCACCGCCCTCGAGGGCGCACCGATGCACCCCCGCCTTTTGCTCTTCGCTGCGTGCGCGCTCGTCGGCTGCGCCTCGACTCCCAAGCACGCCGACCACGATGCGGCGCTCGCAGGGCACCTGCTGTCCGACCTCGACCTGTCGTCGTTCCGCAACTCGACCGGACCGCGACGCGCGCCGTCGCAACGGACGCTCGCGGACCTGGGCGTCGCTGTCACGCGAGCGACCGTCGACCACGCCGAGGCCCGGACGAGCGGCTGGCTCTACACGCTGACCGTCTTGGAGCGCGGCGACGCCAACCGCGACGGCGTCCCGGACGTCACGGCCTGCTTTTACGACCGCGCCCTCGAGGGGACCTAGGACACGAGCGTGGCCCTTCTCCTTCAACGCGTCGGCGGTCAGATTACGGCTCTCCGGTTCGATCCTGGCACGGAGTGCCCAGGCCCGTGACGCATCCCATTCTCCAGCGGCTGGCCGTCGGGTCGCCCGGCGTCGTGGGCGCCGCGAACGAGATCGCTCGCGAGATCGAGGACGACCCGGATCTGTTCGCCGCCGTCGTGGACGGCCTCGAGGACGACGATCTCGGCGTCCGCAACCGGTCCGCGAACGCCACCGACAAGGCAACGCGCCGAGACGCCGCTCGCCTCCAACCCCACGCCGACGCCCTTTTCCAAGCCGCACGCGCCGACCTCGAGGGCGCGACCCTTCGCCGGCTGCTCCCGCTCCTGCTCGGCCGCCTGCGCCTCGGCCTCGAGGACGCCCAGTGGGTGGTCGCGTATTGCCGGCCCCGGAGCGAGTCGGGTCCCATCGCCACGCGGTCCAACGCCCTCGATGCGCTGGCGTCGATGGCCGCGCTCCACCCAGAC
>NZ_JBARYR010000304.1:0-4845 GCF_049648075.1 Rubrivirga sp.
CCTCGAAGCCAGTCCGCCCTCGAGGACGCGCCCGATCTTCCAACCCTCCCGCCCCCGACCTCGTGGCCGATCCGTACTCCGCACTCGCCGCCGGCTACGACGCCGTCATGGCCCACGTCGACTATCCCGGGTGGGCGGACTACCTCGAGGACGTGATCCGCGAGCATCACCCGGACGCTCGGTCCATCGTCGAGCTGGGGTGCGGGACCGGGACCCTGGCCGTCGCGCTCCAACCGCTCGGCCCGGACGGCGGCTACGAGTACCGCGGCTACGACGGCGCCCCCGCCATGGTCGAGGTCGCTCGCCGGGCCGCCCTCGAGGCCGGACGCTCGGTCCCGTTCGAGACCGCCGACTTTCTCGAGCCGGTCCCCGGACCTCCCGCCGACGTCATCGTGCTGGTCTACGACGGCCTCAACTACCTGCTCGACCTCGAGGACGTGGAAACGATGCTCGGCCACATCCGAGACGGCTTGGCGCCGGGCGGCATCGCGATCGTCGACCAGTCGACGCCGGCCAACTCCGTCAACCACCCGGACAGCTTCGACGACATCGGAGAAGCGGGCGCCTTCCGGTACGTCCGGTCGAGCGCCTACGACGCCGAGACCCGGCTCCACACCAACACGTTCACGCTCACGGATCCCAAGACGGGGCGGCGCACGACCGAGACGCACGTCCAGAGAGCGTACGGCCTCGAGGAGGTCCGAGGCGCCATCGGCCGCGCGGGGCTCCACATCGTCGCCGCCTACGACGGCTTCGAGGTCGACGCGGCGACGGAGGAATCCGAGCGCGTGCACTGGGTCCTCGAGGTCGACGCGGCGCGGTAGCTTGCCGACCCGTCACCGCGCTCCCGTGGAACCCGTCGTCGAACGCGTCTCGGACGCCGCCCCGCAGCCAACGCCTCGCGAGCGTCCGCTCGTCGAGCTCCGAAACGTGGCCGCCGGCTACACCGACCCGTCCGGCGCTCGCGTCGACGTCGCGACGGACCTCAACCTGACGTTGAAGCGCGGCGAGATGGCCTACCTCATCGGCCCGACCGGAAGCGGCAAGTCGACGCTCCTCAAGCTCTTGTACATGGACGTCAAGCCCGAGTACGGCGTCGTCCGTGTCGGGCCGTACCAGTCGGACGCGACCAAGGAGCGGGACATCCCACACCTCAGGCGGATGCTGGGCGTCGTGTTCCAGGACTTCAAGCTGCTGCCCGACCGGAGCGCGGTCGAGAACGTCTCGTTCGCGCTCCATGCGACCGGCAAGCGCGGCAAGGTGGTCCGGCAGAAAGCGTTGCAGGCCCTGGCGGAAGTCGGACTGAGCCACCGTGCCAAGGCCCGCCCGAGCGAGATGTCCGGCGGCGAGCAGCAGCGCGCGTGCATCGCCCGAGCGCTCGTCAACGACCCGGTCCTTCTCCTGGCCGACGAGCCGACCGGCAACCTCGACCCCCGCGTCGCCGACGAGATCCAGGGCCTGCTCGTCAAGGTCCACCGCCAGGGCATGGCCCTCCTCATGGCGACGCACGACTACCGGCTCGTCAAGGCCTTCCCCGCCCGCACCCTCGCGCTCGTCCGGGGCCGCTTGGTCGAGGTCGACCCCGACTCGCTATGACCCGGCTCCTTTCGTGTGTCCTGGCCGTCGTCCTCGCGGGTTGCGGCAGTGACGAGCCCCGCCCCGCTCTAGACGCCGCGCCAGCGTCCTCGATGCAACAGGCGTTCGCAGCGTGCCAGCAGGGCGACCTCGAGGACGGGATCGAAGCACTCGACGCCCAGGTACGCCAGAACGAGGGGGACCCCGACCCGCTCGTGCTGCGTGGCTTGTGCCACTGGACCCAGTGGGACCAAACGGGCGACGAGGCCGACGCCGAGCGGGCCTACCAGGACCTCACCACCGCCATCGACGCGATCGAGGCGGGGCAGAAGGGCGACACGCCACTCGATCGCATCTACAGCTACCGCGCCTTCGTCGCCAACGCCCTCGATGGCGAGTGGGCGCGCACCGTGGAGGACCTTGGGCAGGCCGTCGAACTCGCGCCCGGCAACGCGACCCATGCCATGGATCATGGTGTGGCTCGGTCCTACGTGGGCGATACCGCCGGTGCCCGACGTGAGCTGGAGCGCTTCCTCTCGCTCACCGACGACTCGGCGGACGCGCAGCGCAGGGTGCTCGCAGAGAGCCTGCTCGTCGACCTCGAGGGCGAGCCGCTCGCGGAGTAGAGGCGGAGCGTCCTCGAGGGCGCGGCATCGAGGACGGGATTTGGTGCGGGACGAGCGTGACCGGCCGGGTCTCGGGGGCGGCCCTATCTTCACGCCGCCTCATCACTCACCCTGTCTGCCTGTCTAATGGAGCTCTTCGAACTCGTCGTCGGCCGTATTGGCGATGCCCTCGCCTACCCGCTCGTCATTCTCTTGCTGGGCGCAGGTGTCTTCCTGACGATCAAGCTCGGGTTTATCCAGTTCCGCAAGCTCGGCCACGGCTTCGCCGTCGCGACCGGCCGGTACGACGACCCCGACGAGCCCGGCGACGTGAGCCACTTTCAGGCCCTCACGACGGCGCTGAGCGCCACGGTCGGCGTCGGCAACATCGCAGGCGTCGCTCTTGCGATCCACATCGGAGGGCCGGGCGCGTTGTTCTGGATGTGGGTCACCGCGCTCCTGGGCATGGCGACCAAGTACGCCGAGGTCACGTTGGCGCAGCAGTACCGAGACGTCCGCGTCGACGAGGACGGAAAGGCCTGGGAAGGCTCGGTCTCCGGCGGGCCGATGTACTACATCGAGCGCGGCCTCGGGCGCAAGTGGAAGCCGGTCGCGATGTTCTTCGCGTTCGCCCTCATGCTGACGTCGTTCATGACGGGCAACGCCGTACAGGCCAACACGGTCGCGACCCAGGTCTTCGACTCGTTCGGCATCGACCCATGGATTACGGGAGCGATCACGGCCACGATCGTCGGCATCGTCATCCTCGGAGGCATCAGTCGGATCGGCCGAGTGACATCGATCGTGGCGCCTGTCATGGCGGCCATTTACGTCGCGGGCGCGCTCCTCATTCTGGCCCTCAACATCGGATCGGTACCGGCCGCGTTCGGGCGCATCTTCTCCGAGGCCTTCAACCCCCAGTCCGGCGTCGCGGGCACGGGAGCCGGCGTGTTCCTGCTGACGATGCTCTACGGCGTCCAGCGCGGCCTGTTCTCGAACGAGGCCGGTCAGGGCTCCGCGCCCATCGCCCACTCCGCCGCCAAGACGGACGAGCCGGTCTCGGAGGGCGCCGTAGCGCTCTTGGAGCCGTTCATCGATACGATCCTGATCTGTACGATGACGGGCTTGGTTCTCATCACGACGGGGGCCTTCGAGGCCACCGCTCCGGCGTCCTTCGACTTGGGCGCCTCGAACGTGTCCGTCGTGACGGGTGACCGGGAGGCGGGCTTCGATGACTACCTCGGTGACGAGGCCATCGCCTACAACGAGGGCATCCCTCAAGTCCTCGATGGACCCCGCGTGGCCCGCTTCAACGTCGGCATCGATACGTTATTCGTCGACGAGGCGCAGACGCGTCCGTTCACGGGCACCATCGACACCGGGTCCCGAGCCGCCCTCGATGCGGACGGCGGCGTGATCGAGACGCTGTACGGCAACACCGTCCGCACGTCGGCGCCCTTGACGACGCTCGCCTTCGAGCGCGGCCTGGCCCCGATCGGGTGGAGCGGCTTGGGCGGCTACATCGTCCTGTTCTCCGTGATCCTGTTCGCGATCTCGACCTCGATCTCGTGGAGCTACTACGGCGACCGTTGTGCCAACTACTTGTTTGGCAAAAAAGCGATCCTGCCCTTCAAGGGCGTGTTCGTCGTGATGCACTTCGTCGGCGCCGTGTTGGCCGTGACCACGATCTGGGACCTAGGAGACGTCGCGCTGTCGCTCGTGACGATCCCGAACGTGATCGCGCTCGTGGTCCTGTCCGGCACGCTGAAGAAGCTGACGGACAGCTACTTCGACCGCAAGCCGTGGATCGAGAACGAGGAGGCGCACAAGAAGGCGAAGGCCGAAGGGCGGCTGTGAGGGCACGGGGGATAAGTGAGGGGGCACGAGGCTCCCTTGCCGATGTCCCTCAGCGTCTCTTGCTCCTCACCCCTTGCCCCTTTCCTCTGTGCTCACCGTCGTCGACCACCCGCTCCTCAAGCGCTCGCTCACCACTCTCCGCGACCGGTCGACTCCGTACGGCGTGTTTCGGCAGACGTTGAACGACGTGTCCTCAATTCTGGCCTATGAGGCTCTGAGGACGCTGCCCGTCGCGGAGACGCGTGTCGAGACGCCGCTCGAGGAGACCGAGGGCCATCGGTTGGCGCGGGAGGTCGTGGTGGTGCCGGTCTTGCGGGCCGGGCTCGGATTGGTGGACGGGTTCGTGCGGTTCGTGCCCGAGGCCCGCGTCGGCCACCTGGGCATGTACCGCGACGAGCAGACCCACCGGCCGGTCGACTACTACTCGAACGTGCCGCCGGAAGTCCGCGACGCCCGCACGTTCGTCGTCGACCCGATGTTGGCGACGGGGGGAAGCGCGGCCGGGGCGATCAGCCACCTCAAAAACCGAGGGGCGTCGGACGTCACGTTCGTCTGCCTGGTGGCTGCTCCCGAGGGCGTCGCGCGCCTGGAGGAATTCCACCCCGACGTGGACGTGGTGACGGCCGCCTTGGACCGGGAGCTCGACGAGAACGCGTACATCAGGCCCGGCTTGGTGGATGCCGGTGACCGCATCTTTGGGACAGCATGATGGGGTTCGCTGCGCTAACAGGCAAGGGGGAAGAGGCAGTAGGCAAGCGTCCTCGAGGTCTCGATCTCTCTCGTCCTCGAGGGCGGAGGCGTTTGGGCG
>NZ_JBARYR010000305.1:0-9052 GCF_049648075.1 Rubrivirga sp.
GTGGGACGCGGAGGCGGCGGCGTTTGGGGACGCGGCCGAGGCGTACCGGATCTACCAGTAGCCGACCTCGAGGACGGAACGCGCTCGTTCCAATCTGACTCGGCGGACGCGACCTCGAGGCCGACCGCCGATACGGAGGGAGATCTCCCCTCGACCTCGATGCGCACCGTTCTCGTCGCCCTCGCCGTTCTCTCCGCCTGCGCGCCGCAGGACCGCGACCGCGTGGCCTTGTCGGAGGCCAGCTGGGCCATCCACAACGGAGACCGCGACCACGCAGAGGTCGTCTACCACGACCTCGTGGACGATGACGGCGACCCGTTCACCCTCGCCTTAGTCGCGAGCATCCTCGAGGACGACGATGCGAAACTCCGCCACCTCGAGGACGGGGTCGCCCAGGGCGATCCGCAGTCCTGCCTCTACCTCGCGTGGCAGCAGCCCGAGGCCGCCCTCGCGACCGCCGCCGACGTCGCTGCTACCATCGACAACCACGAAGACTGCAGGGCACGGGCGCTCGAGGCCGGCCACGACGTCGAGGACTACCGCTACGTCGACGGCCTGCTCACCGACCTCGAGGACGAGGCCCGCGCCGAATCCCCCTCCGCGACGAGCCTCCGCGACAGCCTCGAGGCCGAGGGCGTGTTCGAGCGGCACCCGCGCTTGCGCGCTCTCGTGGAGAGCTCCGACGCGACGGACGCCTAGCCCGCGACCTCGAGGCCGACCAGCCGGTACTCGCCCTCGAGGACGTCGAACCGCAACGTCACGGCCGACTCGGTCAGCGCATTCTCTTGGGGCACGGCGGTCCCATCGGCGTCGTACCCGACGATGACCGTCGCCATCCTCGAGGTCGCGGCTCGACGGAAGTCTCTCGCCGAGAGGGCTAGTGCGCCGTCCAGAAACGGCCCGACCAGGAGGCGCCCAATCGCGGACTCCGCATCGCCTTCGATGGCGGCAAGCGATGCTGCGGCAGCGGGTCCGTCCTCGAGGGCGATGCGGAACTCGGGCCAGAACGTGCGGAAGTCCGGGGCGACCGGCACCTGCGCGAGCGAGTCCTGACGGACGCTGTCACGACGGAGCGAGTCGGCACTCAAGCTGTCGAGCTGCAGCGACGGGTCCACGAACAGCCCGGAGTCCGCGTAGACCGTATCCAGAGGTGCCCGCGGGTCGGGCGGACGGACCGTCCTCGAGGGCGGCGAGTCGTCGGCCTCGGTGACCTCCACGCCCTGGGACTCGCCCCCGCACCCAGCGGCGAGGAGGGCTACAACGACGACGAGCCGCACGGCGCTAGGACCGCGCGTCGACCACGACGACGTCGGGCTCGACCTCGAGGTCGGGAGCGACGTCACGCGGGACGCCCCACAGGACGGCCCCGGCGACGCCGACGTAGCCGGCGAGCAGCAGGAGGGGCGCGACCCACAACGAGAACACACTGTCGACCGGGTTGTCGCTCAGCCGGTTGTCGACCAGCATCACCGTGTAGCCCAGCACGATCAGGCCGATCGCCCCGAGCAGCAAGCGGTAGTTGATGCCGTCGAACGGCATCGTCGTGACGGACCGGCTCGTGGAGGAGCGGGTCGTCTTCGAGGCGGAGCGGCGCTTTTTGCGGGCCATGCGGGGGGCGTTGGAGCGGTCACAAGATAAAGTCCAACGACCGTCGTTTCGTACATCGTCTAGGCATCGCCCTCGAGGGCGATCGGCTAGCTTGCCCGACCGGTCCGCTCCCCACGTCATGCTCCTGCGCTCCGCGCTCGCCGCCCTCCTCGCCATCTGCGCCGTCTTGTGGCACGCCTCGCCTTCGCAAGCGGACACGGACTCCGTCGAGGCCGAGACCCTGGCCATCATCGACGAGATCCTGGAGGACGCCGACCTGCCCTCGGCCATCTGGGGCATCGTGATCCAGGACGCCCGGACGGGCCGCGTGGTCCTGAGCCGGAACGCGGAGCAGAACCTGCTCCCGGCCTCGAACCTGAAGCTGATGACCACGGCCGCCGCTCTCGACCGGCTCGGCCCGACGTTCCGCTACACGACGCGGCTCTACCACCTAGGCCAAGTCTCCCCAGACGGCACTCTCACCGGCGACCTGGTCATCCGCGGCTCCGGCGACCCGACGTTCGGGAGCGAGGGCGAGGGCGATCCGCTCCGTGACTGGGCACAGGCTCTTGCGGATGCGGGCGTCCAGCGCATCGAGGGCCGCATCGTCGGCGACGACGACGTGTTCGAGGACGCGCGCTACGGCGAGGGCTGGGACGTGACGCACATCGCGACGGAGAGCTACGCGCCGGCCGCGGGCGGACTGGTCTGGGGCGACAACCTGGTCAACATCTCGATCCGGGGTACGTCGCCAGGGCAGCCGCCCGTCTTCGAGGCCGATCCCGCCGGCTTCGCCACCGTCGAGGGCGATGTCGTGACGAGATCCGGCGGGGGCCGTCTGGACGTCGAGCGGACGTTGGGCACGGACACGTTCGTCTTGCGCGGCGGCGTCCCGAACGGCTACCGAGGAACGCTGCGCGTGCCGGTCGCCAACCCGACGCTGTTCGCCGTCCACGCCTTCGCGCTCCGGCTCGAGGAAGCCGGCATCGAGGTCGGCCGCGCCCAGCGCGTCGACATCGACGACACGACCTCGAAGCCGAGCTACGAGGGCGCCGAGCCGCTCCAGGCCTACGTCTCGCCCACGCTCGACGAGATCGTGGTGCGGATCAACCGCGAGAGCGACAACCTGTACGCCGAGCAGGTCCTCCGCACGCTCGGCGGCGGCACCGTCGACGGCGGGGCCGATCAGATTGAGGCCTTGGTCGAGCGCGCCGGCGTGGACGGCGACGGCCTCTACATCGCCGATGGCTCAGGGCTTTCGCGGAAAGACATGGTGACGCCGTCGTCCCTCGCGGCCGTGCTCCGTACGATGCGGAATCACCCGGCCTCGAGGTCGTTCCAGCAGTCGCTCCCCGAGGGCGGCGGGGCCGGCTCGACGCTGCGCAACCGTCTGTCGGGCGTGCCGGTCCGCGCCAAGACCGGCTCGCTCCTGGCCGTCCGCTGCCTCGCCGGCTACGTCGACGGCCCCGACGGGACGCCCTACGTGTTCGCGTTGATGGCGAACAACTACACGACTCGAGGACGGAGCATCGCGAGCGCCCAGGACGACATCGTGCGCGCCATGGCGACAGGCCGCCGCGTCCCCGTCGACGAGGAGTAGCGTCCTCGAGGACGCAAGCGTGACGCCTGTGCTTGGCGCGACCTCGAGGACTCCTGCCACACGAGTGGCTGATCTCGGCCTCGAGGACGCTCTCGGCCCGACCGCTTCGCCGTGGGAGGACCGGACGCGCCGCTCGGGCGTAGGGAGCCCTCGACGTAGCTTCGACCGCCCCTCTCCCCCGCCCTTCTAATGCCGAACGTCCTCCGCCAGGTCGCCCTGGGCCTGGCCGTGGTCCTCCTCCAGTGGCTCCTGAGCAACCTCAAGCTCTGGGACGTCTGGCCGGACGTGGTCCTCTTGTACGTCGCCTACGTGGCGCTCCGTCGAGGACGCGTCGAGGGTGCCGTGACGGGGTTCGGGATGGGTCTGGCGATGGACTTCCTGGTTATGCCGGAAACCCTGGGGCTGAACACCGTCTTGAAAACGCTGATGGGCTTCGTGATCGGGCTGTTCCGGTCCGAGCAAGGTGAGAACCTGAGGCTGACGCCGGTCCAGGCGTTCGTCGGCGCGCTCGTCGTCGCGATGGTCCACAACGGGCTGATGACGATCGTGCTCGCCCTCGACCAGTCCACGCGGACGCCGTTCCTGGTGTTCGGCCTGTGGCTCGGGAGCGCCGTGTACACCGCATTCGTCGCCCTCGCTGGCTCGCTGTTCCGCACCCGATAGGCCGCCCTCGAGGTCGACGGCGGCCGTCCTCGCTCGCCATGCCACCTGCTGAAGGATCGCCGTCTTCGGCCCTCTGGATGCTCGTCGCGGTGGCCGCGGGCGTCGGGTGCAGCACGGCGGCTCCCGAGATCGTCGAACCGCCCGGTTTTGCGGGGTTGATCGAGGCCGACGCGCGAGCCCACGCCGCCTTCCCGGATGAGCTGGAGGCGCGAGCCGCTGCGTTCCTACCGTCCGCCGACTCCGGTCTGATCGGTCGCAACCGAACGTGGGGAGCGCTCTACTCGCCTCGGTTCCAACTCGGAGCCGGCGGAGCTCTCCGAACGGCCCTCGCCGCCGACCGGCCGGCGCAGGCGGCTCGGGCCTTCCGCGCCCTCGAGGTCGCCGCCGTCACCATCGAGGACGACGGTCGGGTTCCCCCGACGCTCCCGCCGGAACTCGGCGTCCAGCCGTCTCCGACGGACATCGCCAGCGGGGCCGCGTTTTTTCTCGGAGACGCGTGCCTGGGACTCTTCGCCCTCGAGGCCGCCGGTCCGATGGGAGCAGTCGTACCGACAGATCGACGCCGACGTGTCCGCGCCCGGCTCGGCTCGGCCGTCGCGTGGCTTCTGACCCAGCAAGACCTCCTCGAGGAGGCGGACCAGAGCGCTCCGAATCGCTTGCTGTTCGACGCCCGCTCGTTCCACGCCTGCGGAGCCCTCTCGGAAGACCCGGACATTCGAGCCCGTGCGGCAGCCGCGACCTCGAGGTTCGTCGGCGGCGCCCTCGGCCTCCTCGCCGACGACGGGCACTTTGTCGAGGGCGGCGGCCATGACACGAGCTACCAAGGCGTGGCGTTGGGCCTGGGCGAGGACTTGGTCGCGGCCGGCTACGACGACGCTCGGCTGCGCGACGCCCTGTCTCAAGCAGCACGCTGGCTCGCGGGTCGCGTCCAGTCGGACGGTATGATCGACTCGTCCGACAACCAGAGAACCTGCGGAGGAGGCGAGACCTTCGGCGGCGAGCCCAAGCGAGTCGCCGTCCCGGAGGTCTTCGCGGCCCTGGTCTACTCCGGCGTCCGAGTCGACGACGGCAGCGTCCTCGAGGCCGCGGGCCGGATCGCGAACTGGGTCCAGGCCAACGCCGGCGCCGACCCGTGCTTCCCATAGCGCCGCCCTCGAGGCCGGCTAGCGCAGCGCGTCCTCGAGGGTGGTGGAGGCGTCCGTCGAGGCGTCGCGGTACTTGACGATGCTCGGGGCCGACAAGCTCAGGCCGTGCTCGCGGCCAAAGGCGGAGTCGACCGCCCTCGAGCCTGGGACGACGACGGCGTTTTCGGGGATCTCGAGCGGCGCGTCGGCGCTGGACCGGATGACGGTCTCGTGGACCAGGTCGTAGACCCGCGTCGAGCGCGTCAGGATGACGCCGGCGGCCAGCACCGCGCCTTGGCGGACGACGGTCCCCTCGTAGATCCCGCACCCGCCGCCGACGAACACGTCGTCCTCGACGACGACCGGCGCCGCGCCGATGGGTTCGAGGACGCCGCCGACCTGGGCCGCCGCGCTCAGGTGCACGCGCTCCCCGATCTGGCCGCAGCTCCCCACCAACGCGTGGCTGTCCACCATCGTCCCAGACCCGACGTAAGCGCCGACGTTGACGTACATCGGCGGCATGCAGACGACGCCCGACGCGATATGCGAGCCGCGGCGAACCGTCGACCCGCCCGGCACGACGCGGACGCCCCGGTCGACGCCGAAGCGCTGGATCGGGTAGGTGTCCTTGTCGAAAAAGGCGAACTCGTCGCCGGACAGGTCCACGATCTCGCCCAGCCGGAAGCCGAGCAGGATACCGCGCTTGACCCAGCCGTTGGCTCGCCACACGCCGCCGGTATCGCGGTCTGCTGCGCGCACGTCCCCGGCCTCGAGGGCGTCGAGCAGGCGCTCGAACACGGCGCGGGCGCCATCGCCGGGCACATCGGCGTGAGCCTCGAGGTCGGAGCGGAGGGCGTCGAGGTCGGTCATCGAATGTCAGGGGTTGGTTTCGCGTCTGGACGCACGTCGGACGTGACGCGTTCTCGGCCTCGAGGGCGGACGGGGTGCGGCACGAGAGCGGCCCCGTTCAGGACAATGCCGTGGGTCCACATCGCCGGGCAGAACCCTTTCGCAAGTGGATCGGAGTACGAGATCTCGCCCTCGAGGACGCGCATCACGTCGGGGCCTCGAGAACGAGCGGGAGGATGATCACGAGAGGGGCGGTCCCGTGGAGCCACCCCACACGCGAGAGCCGCTAGGCTAGGAGAGACGGGATCCGTCACTCGCCGTCGACAAAGTGGATGATGCGGTGGAGACGGTTCTCCGAGTCGATCGACGCCACGAACAGCCCGGTCGCTCGCGTCTCGCCGCCCTCGGCCAAGCGCCACGGGACGCGGACCCACTCATGATGCGCGTCCGGCGTCCCGGCCCACTCGAACGTCCAGCCGACCTGCTCCTGGAACAGCGCCGCGAACGCCGTCATCGCCGCCTGACCCCGTACCGGCTTGACCTCGTGCGGGTCCGTGTAGATCGCGTCCGGGGACAGACACGAGTGGGCCAGGCCCCAGCGCTGATCGCCGTCGGTCGTGTTCCAGACGTCGGCGTAGCGGGCGAGCGTTTCTTCGAGGTCGGGGCGGTAGGCCATCAGGCGGAGGCGGGGACGGCGCCGGCCTCGATGAGATCGGCGTAGGCGGAGAAGACGTCGTCGGAGCCGGGCTCCGAGAGCGGGGCGAGGGGCTGCCGGACGGCCGCCTCCATCCGGCCCTGGGCGGCCAAGACGGCTTTGAGCGGCGACGGGTTCGACTCGACGAAGCTCGCACGCATCGCGTCCAACAGTGCGTAGTGGAGCGCGCGGGCGCCCTCGAGGGACCCCGCGAGCGCGCGGCGGACCATCTCGGCAACGGGTCCAGGGGCCGCGTTCGCGATGACGGAGATCAGACCCGAGCCCCCGAGGCAGACCGCCGGCAACGCCAGGTCGTCGTCGCCGGAGTAGACCGCGACGCCGTCGGGCGCGTGGGCGAGGACGTCCGCGACCTGGTTCAGATTCCCCGACGCCTCCTTCACACCGACGACGGTCGGGACGTCCTCGAGGACGCGCAGGGTCGTTTCGGCGCTCAGGTTCGAGCCCGTCCGGCTGGGCACGTTGTACAAGATGATCGGGCAGTCGGTCGCGTCGGCGATGGAGGCGACGTGTGCGACGACGCCGTCGGGCGTCGGCTTGTTGTAGTACGGCCCGACCACCAACAGTCCATCGGCTCCCGCCGTTGCGGCCTCGGTCGAGTACGCGACACTCGAGGCCGTGTCGTTGGTCCCGGTCCCGATGACGACCGGCACGCGCCCCGCCGCCTGGTCCAGCGCCACGTCCACCAGGTGCCGGCGCTCGGCATGCGTCACGGTCGGGTTCTCGCCCGTGGTCCCCAGCACGACGAGCGCCTCGACGCCCTCGAAGAGCCGGCCGTCGAAGCGGCTTCCCTCGATCTGATAGTCGATGAGAGCGCGGAACGCAGCCTCGTCGATGGCGCTCCCGTCGGCTGTGAACGGGGTGACGAGGGCCGGAGCGGTGCCGGAGAACAGGGGCTGTCGGGCGGGACCCATCGGTGGCAGGGGCGGGTGGGAAAGGACAAGAGGAACGCGGGAACGGGTCGGAGGCTCCGAGCGGCTACGCGATCACGCCCCCCGCCCGATGCCGTCGTCGATCATGTCGTCGAGGGTGAACAGCCCCTTCCGTCCTCGAACCCACTCGGCCGCGCGCACGGCCCCGACGGCGAACGCACGCCGGCTCTTGGCCGTGTGGACGATCTGGATCTGATCCACCTCGCTGTCGAGTGTCACCGTGTGTTCGCCCAGGACGTGCCCGACGCGCTGGCTCGTGACGTGCAACGCGTCGGCCTCGACGGCGCCGTGCTGCGTCTCGACCTCGAGGGCAGTCTTCCGGTCTAGTCCTGCGAGCAAGACCTCGGCAAGCCGAAGCGCCGTTCCGCTGGGGCTGTCGAGCTTGCCCGTGTGGTGCGCCTCGTGGACGGCGACGTCGTACTCCTCGAGGTCGTTGAGCAGCGGCAGGACGCCTCCGAGAGCGCGTTCGACGAGGGCCAGGCCGAGGGAGAAGTTGGGCGCCCACAGCATCCCGCCCTGCCCCTCCTCGATCCAGTCGCGGACCGTCTCGAGCTTGTCCGTCCACCCCGTCGTCCCGACCACGGCGTCGGCGCCCCAGAAGGCGTAGCGGTGGATGTGGTCGAGGGCGACGTCCGGGACTGAGAAGTCGATGCAGACGTCGGCGTCCTCGAGGGCGGAGTCGTCGCGGGCGTCGAGCAGCGGGTGGTCGGCGTCGAACCGGGCGGCGACGGTGTGGCCGCGCTCCACGGCGACGGCCTCGACGGCCTGGCCCATCCGTCCCGTTCCTACCAAGGCGATGATCATGCGGGGTCGATGTTCGGGGTCCGTCCCGACGCGCCCTCGAGGGCGTCCGTTCCACCACGACCGCGGCGGCCTCGAGGCCGTGCCTACCGGATCCCCTCGGCGGCGCGGACGATGTCGGCCAGGACGACAGACGACGTGACCTCGACGTTGGCGCCGGGGCCTTGGAAAAAGACGGGGTGTTGGGCCGATCGCTCGGTCCGGACGGCGACGGCGATCTCCGATGGCCCGAGCGCCGCCAGAAGCGACGTCCGGTCGATGGGCTCGACGCCCGCCCGGACGGCCCCGTCCGCACCGACGCGAGCCACGTACTGCACCTCGTCCGCGCCCTCGAGTCGCTGTTTCCACTCCGCGTCCGACTCCGACAGCCGCTCCCAAAACGTTTCGAGCGGCACGTCCTCGAGGCCGGCCGGGATCAGGCTCTCGATCTCGACGGCGTCGGCCTCGAGGCCGACTTCGTGGGCGAGCAGGACGAGCTTGCGGGCGACGTCTCGGCCCGACAGGTCGTCGCGGACGTCGGGCTCGGTGAGGCCGGCGTCGCGGGCGGCACGGACGGCTTCAGAAAACAGGGCGCCGCCCCGCATCCGAGTCATCACGAACGACAGCGTGCCCGAGAGCACGGCCTCGATCTCGTGGACGCGGTCGCCCGTTCGGACGAGGTCGCGGAGCCGTCCCATGATGCCGAGCCCAGCGCCGACGGACGCGTCGTAGAGGTACGGCGCACGGCCCATTCTCGAGGCCTGACGCGTCGCCGTCCATGTGCCCAGCGTCGGTCCCGTGGCTG
>NZ_JBARYR010000306.1:0-4788 GCF_049648075.1 Rubrivirga sp.
GGCGGAGCGCGCCGACGAACGCGTGCGCCCCTCGTCTCGGGACGAAGATGGCCCGGTAGAGCGGCCCCGGTCGGTCGATCGAGCGGGACCGCAGCGCCCGCTGGCTCAACTCGTCGACGACCTCGAGGACGGGGCTCGGCGTGCCCACTCGCACGAAGTCGCCGCGAGCGGGGATCTTGCCGAACAAGACCGGGCCGGGCGCGCTGGGAGCGGCGGCGGCGTGATCAGGGGGCCTACTCGGCAGAGCGGGGGAGGGTGAACTGGAGGGCCGAGCTTGGGTTGGCGAGCGGGGAGTTCTCGCTCGTCGTCCGCATCTCGTAGACCGCCGTCACGGTGTTCTGTCCCTCGCGGAACGACCACTGGACGTCGTAGACGGTGCCGCTGCCGCGGATCGTGGCGGCGTCCATCAGGCGGAAGACGGCCCAGTCTCCCTCGAACTCCTTCGAGAGGGGGCCACCGGAACGCTGGACGGTGACGAAGGCGCCCGGCTGTCCGGGCCAGCGGAAGTCGGCGAAGCGTGTGCTGCCGAGCCGGTACACGTCGTTCGTGCCGTGAATGCCGACCGCGACCGCGTCGGCAGACAACGCGCGCTGAGCCGCGTCTGACGAGTACGTCGGCAGGTCGGGTTTGAGGCGGAACGTCATGTCGCCGTTGAAGAGTGCTCGGCCAATCGCCATCCCCTTGTCGACGGCAGCGCGGACCGCTCGCGATCCACCTTCGTCTCCGAGGGCTTCGGCGAGCGTGGCGAGGTCCCCTCCGTTCGGGTCGAAGAACTCCTGTGCAGCATCGAGGGCGGCATCTCGGTCGCTGCGAGGTGAGAACGGGTACCGGCCGGCGATCTTCTCGGTGTAGGCCTCGAGGGCGATGGCGTACGCGCTCTGGACGGCTTCGGACGCGGCTTCGGACGCGGCGCTCTCGGCGGCTTCGGAGGCCGCGGCGACGGCGCCGGTCTGGGAGATGTCGAGCGGCGAGAAGAACAGGTTCTGTCGTGTCTGGCGGTCCATGCCGCGCGTGCCCTGCTCGATGCCGTCCTTGGTGACGGCCAACAAGTCGGCGGCCATGCCGGGGTCCCCGGCAGCGCCCGCGATGCGGCGGCCGAACTGGGACAAGCTTTCGAGGGCGGCGTAGAGCCCGTCATCAGCCTCGCCAGCTGCGAGTCCGTTGGCGTTTAGGCGGTGGATGCCGCGGAACGCGTCGGCGATCGGGTTGGTGGACGCGGTCGAGTCGGCCTCCCCGCCCAGGCCGACGGCGCTCGCGGCCCGGTCGATCAAGCTCTGGCGGGGCGCGGTGTCCTCGGCCGGCAGGGTCGTCTGGTCGGTGACCGACGCGAGCAACCAGCCGATGGGCGAGTCCGTCGCCGAGCCCAGGATGGCGAGCCGCGTCTCGGCCTCGAGGGCGTCGGCAGGTTTGTAGCGGACCGAGTGCATAAAGCGGGTCCACGAGTCGACGTAGTCGGTCTGGTACCGGGCCATCAGCGCGTCGTAGACGGCGTCCGGGTCGCGGAGCTCCGGGGGGAGGTCGGCGGCGGTCCGGCCGGTCACCCAGAACTCACGGGCGGGGTTCTCGGCGGCTTGCTCGAACCTCTGCTTGACGACCCGGTCCCAGCCGTCACGCGTAAAAAAACCCGGCACGGACCGTGCCGGGGCAAACAGGCCGAGGTGCTCGGACTTGACGGCTCGGGAGAGCCCGAAGTCCGGGAGCCGGGCGAGTGCTTCGCGTCGGATGCGGGCGTAGAGCCCCTCGAGGCTGGGCGCGACGTCGATGACGGCCACGGCCGACCGCACCAACGCGTCGTCGGCCTCGAAGGGGCGCACGCGGCCGGCGGCCAGCCCGTCGACGAAGGCGTCGGTCTGGAGCGTGACGATCTCGGTCATCGCCTCTCGGTCTCCGCCGCCACCCAGCGCGGCTCGGGGCGTGATCTCGGCCAGCCGCGACTTGAGCACGGCGCGCAGGCCCTCGTCCGACGCGAGCGAGTCCGCGTTCGTCGTCAGCAAGAGGTAGGCCTTGAGGTTCTCCTCGATCTCGACGCGACGTGCGGCGCGCCTCGAGGCCGTGGTCGCGCCTGCGGCGGTGGCCGTCGTGTCCGGCCGGTTGAGCGACCGAGCCTGTTCGAGGGACGACCGGAGCTGGCCCATCGCGTACACCCCCACCAAATCGCGGGTGCGCGTGTAGTAGAGGTCTTGGGCCGGTTCACGAACAGTGCTGCCGCGACCCAGACCAAGCTTGAGCGTCCGCGACAGGGCACTCGGGTCCTCGAGCCGGTCGACCTCCTGGCGCAAGCCCTCGAGCCGATTTACGTCGTCGAAGCGGGCGCCGGCGGGGTTGAACGTGACGTTGGACGCACGCTCGCCGGCCTCGAGGACGCTGCGGAGCTGGGCGTTGCTGCGGGCACCGGCGAAGCCGAGCAGGACGGCGATGAGGGCGGCCGTGCCGAGGGCGGCCAGGCCCGTCTTGGTCATGGCCCGCCACGTTGCGCCGGCGGCCTTTTTGGTCCGTCGCGCGATGAAACGGTCCGGGAAGACGACGTCTGTAAAGACGTCCTTGAGGAAGTAGCTCTTGGGCTCGGCAGGTGCGCGCGGCGGCGGCGGCGTGCGCAACCCGAACTGCTGAGCGAGGGCGCCGATGACGCGGTCGATGGGCGCACCCTCCTGCGTGCCGCTCGTGAAGTAGAAGCCGCGGAAGAGAGCGCCCTCGGACAACGGGTTCGGTGCGAACACGATCGACGAGAACCGGGCCAGCCGGTCGCGCATCGACGCGAACTCGAGCGGGAAGTCGTAGACGCGCTGACGCTCCTCGCGGCGCAGGTTGCGCGCCAGCCGGGCCGTTCGGTGGGGACGGAGCGCGCCCATGATGCCGTCGAACTCGCGCTCCACGACCTCGGCCGGGTCCGCCGTCGAGTACGGCTCGACGGTCGCGCCCCAGATCTGCTCGCGCCCGTCGCGGTCGAGCTCGCCGAAGAACTCGACGAAGCCGGGGATCAGGTCGGTCTTGGTGATGACCAAGTACACCGGCAGCCGCAACCCGAGCTGCTGGACCATCTCATCGATCCGGCGCCGGATGTTGTCGGCGTGGTCCTCAAGGTCGACCTCGTCGCCCAACAGGTCCTGGGCGCTGATCGCGACCATGATGCCGTTGATCGGGCGGTCGGGGCGGCTGATTTTGAGCGTGTCGAGAAACGCGTCCCACTCGTCGCGGTCCTCGTTCTCCGTCGTGTAGCGGCCTGCGGTGTCGAGCAGGATCGCCTCGTCGGTAAAGAACCAATCGCAGTTGCGCGTGCCGCCGACGCCCTTGATGCGCTCGGCGCCGGCTGGGAAGCGCAGCCCGCTTTTCAAGAGCGCCGTCGTCTTGCCCGCGCCCGGAGGGCCGACCATGAGGTACCACGGCAAGGCGTAGAGCGCCTTCTTGCCCTTGCCGAAGCGCCCGTCGCCGCCGAGCTCCGACGCCTTGAGCTGGGCGAGCGCCCGGTCGAACGACTCCTGCATCCGGTCGATCTCGGCCTTCCGGTCCGGTGTGTAGGACGCCGCCTCACGCTCGGACTGCGCCTTGAGCGCGTCCTCGATGCCGCCGCCCTTCTTGCGCGACTTCCGCGCCCACGCGGCGATGGCTGCCACGATGGAGACCAGGAGCCCAATCAGTAGGTAGAGGATCGTCGTCTGGGAGACGCCTCCCACGATGAGCATGATAAAAATGCCGCTGACGCCGGCGGCGGCGAGGACGGGTCGGAGAAGCCGTTTTGGAGACATAATGGTTGGGCTACCCAGTCTGAGCCGACAGCGTGCGGAGCTCGTCGGAGGTCTCGTTGGCAGCGCTCGAGAGCATCAGGCTCAGGACGAGGTAGATCAATGCGACGAGGACGGCGGCCCCGGCCCACAGCGCCCAGGTCGGCAGGCCTGATTTCTCGGCTTGCGCGGCGGCCTCGCGAGAGGTGCCTCGAGGCGAGAGCACGCCGGGCTGGTTGCTGGCCGAGAGGCGTGTGTAGAGGTCGTCGACCAAGCGGCGCAGGACCTCGCGGCCCTGGATCGCGTAGCGGCCCTTGAAGCCGAGCGCCAGGCACAGGTAGTAGACCTCGAGGACGTCGCGGCGTCCGCCGCTGTCCAAGAGCGCTTTGAGCCGGTCGAAGAACCGCTCGCCCGCGTCGTTCCGGTCGTAGTGCGCGAGCTGGAGCGGTTGGGCCGACCAGCGGTCGCGGCCGTTCCAGTCCGAGGCCAGGATCGCCTCGTCGAGGAAGGCGACGAGGCAGAACGTGGCCTCGTCGACATCGGAGTCCGTCGCTCCGAAGCGTCGCGCCTGCTGGGCCGACTCGCTCAGCAAGGCCTCGATGCGCTGTCGCAATGCCGTCGGGTCGCCCAGGTCCTGGGCCGACCGGATCTGCAGGATGAGCGAGAAGACGGGCGTGAACGCGCCGGCCAGCGTCTCCTCGGCGCCGAACGCTTTGGGAAGCTCGACCTCGAGGCCGGAGTTCTGCGGCGAGTGGAAGCCCGAGTCGAAGCCGCCGCCGGAGCTGATCGCGGCGCCCTGGTACGACTCGAACGGGTCGTCCGTCGTGGTCGAGGGCTTCTGCGCGAACGGGTCGGCACGGTCCGAGCCGAGTGCGGGGCCGGGTGCGGGGGCCGGCGCGTACGGATCTGCCGGGGTCGCGTCCCAGTCGTTCGACCTCGAAGACGGCTCCGACCTCGAGGTCGAGAACGGATCGGCTTGCGGGGGGGAGGCCGGGAGCGGCGCGAACGGATCGTCCGTCGAGCCCTGCGGAGCGGCGCTCGCGCTGGCCGACCGGAAGGGGTCCGGGTC
>NZ_JBARYR010000307.1:0-2205 GCF_049648075.1 Rubrivirga sp.
CGCCGATCCGGACGGCCCCGGCGGTCGGCTGGAGCAGGCCTAGGAGCAGGTCGACGAGCGTCGTCTTGCCCGCGCCGGACTGGCCGACGAACGCGACGGCGGCGCCTTGGGGGATGGTGAGGGAGACGTCGGTGAGCGCGTCGTCCTCGGCGCCGTCGTAGCGGAACGTCAGGCCGTCCAGGGCGATGTCGACCGTGGCCGGCGGGTCCGGCGTGACGTTGCGGGCGGTCGCGAGCTCGCCCTCGAGGTCGTCGGCGATCTTGCGGAGCGAGACCTCCCCCCACTGGAAAGCCTGGAGGTTCCCCATGATGCGCTGGAACGACGGCATCAGCCGCATGGCGCCAGCCGCCAGGAGCGCCAGGACGGGGATGATCTCGACGGTCGGCCGCCCTTGCGCGACCAGGAGCATGGCGACCGCGAGCACGCCGGTCACGACCACGACCTCGAGGAACAGGCGCGGCGCGGCACCTACGACAGCTTTGAACTTGTTGGCCCCGGCCAGAAACCAGACGCTCCGGTTGTAGGCGTCGCTGAAGTACGCTTCGCGGCCCAGCACCTTGACGTCCTTGACGCCTAGCAACCCTTGATACACCGCTTTGAGAGATGCCGCTCGGTGCTGCTGCCCCTCCTCGGCGTACCACGCCGTCTTGCGCCGGAGTACGATGTAGAAGACGGCCGTAATGGCTCCCAAAACGGAGATGACCGTAACCGAGATGAGCGGCTCGACCATCAAGATGAGCCCGCCCACCAAGGCGATCACCAAGACCTCGAGGCCGATGTTGAGCGCCGGCGTGAGCACGCCTGCAAAGGCAGCCCCGACCTCGTGGTTCGTGTTGCGGACCAGCTCCGAGCTGTTGCGGGCGAGGTGGAACGGGTAGGGGCTCCGGAGGTAGTGCCTGAACAGGCGGACGGAGAGCGTCGCCTGCCGGCCCTGAGTGTACCGGGCCGTAGCATAAGCCAGGAACCCGAGGTACAGGTTCTTCACCGCGAACAGCGCAACGAGCGCGATCCCACCCCATAATGCTAGGCTCTTCTGGTCGGTCAGCCCGAGCCGCCGGAGGATGGGGCCGACGCGCTCGTTCGCGAGGACGGTGTCCGGTGCGGCGAGCGCCGCCACAAACGCGGGCACGGCCCCTACACCCACGACCTCGAACAGCGCCCCGACGACCAGCAGCCCGAACAGCACGAGCGCGCCCATCCGCTCACGCGGGGTGAGCAGGCCGAGCAGACGTCGGACGGATGCGATCATGGGTTCGGGGCAGTGCGAGGTCTGGGCTGCGAACGAGAGGCCACGTCGGGCCCTGCCGGTCTCGTCCGCGAGAGATGTCACTCGAGGGCGTCACCTGGGCGGTTTAACGTCGGCATGGTCTCGTCGCACAGCATGACCTGGCGGAGAAGGTAGGGTGTCGTTTGTAGGTCCTCAGAGAATTGAACGGCCCTCGAGCGACCGCTAGCTACGGCTACGTCGCCAACGTATGGGCTTCGTCGAGCACTCCCGACAGGCCGTCGCGTCCGAGGGCACTCTAGGCTCGGGCGGCACAGGTCAGCGAGAGCCTCCGGGCACCACGCCGGCCTCGACGAGCGCCCGCCGGAGACTTTCAACGGACTCCTCGACGGTCACGTCCCGCGTCTCCACCGTCACCTCCGGCGCGACGGGCGCTTGGTACGGCGCGTCGACGCCCGTCAGCCCCTCGAGGTCGCCGGCTTGCGACCGCGCGTACAGCCCCTTTGGGTCCCGCGCGCGCGCGACCTCGAGGTCGACGTCGACGAACACCTCGACGAAGCGGCCCTCAGGAATGAGAGACCGGACCCGGTCGCGGTCGGCCCGGTACGGCGAGACGAACGTGCAGAGCACGACGGAGCCGGCCTCGAAGAACAGGCGGGCCACCTCGCCCACGCGGCGGACGTTCTCGCGCCGGTCCTCCGGGCTAAAGCCCAAGTCGCCATTGAGCCCATGGCGGACGTAGTCCCCATCGAGCAGCATCGTGCGGACGCCGTCGTGGAAGAGCTGCCGCTCGAGCGCCCGCGCGATGGTGGTTTTGCCGGACCCCGACAGGCCCGTGAACCACACGACGGCGGCGCCGTGTCCCTGCGCCTCCTCGCGCGTCTCGCGAGGAATGTTCAGGCCTTCCCAGACCACGTTTGGCGAGACCGGGCGGGCCGCCTCGGCGGCCGCGAGCTCGGCGGTGCGCTCGAGCTGAGCGG
>NZ_JBARYR010000308.1:0-2962 GCF_049648075.1 Rubrivirga sp.
CCGGCGTGGTCTCGTCGACGGACGACGGAGTGAGAAGCCGAGCGCCGGGTCGGCGGCGGTGCTCCACGATGACCACCCGCTCCCGCTCGCCACGGTTCTCGACGCGGTAGCCCTGCGTCGAGCGTCCCTGGCGCTGGACCATCAGCACGCCGTCTCGGAGCGTCGCCGTCTCGATGGCATTCGCCGCATCTGGTACGGCGTAGGCATCGACCAAGACGCTCTGGTCCACGGCGAACGTGAGCAGGCGCGCCTCACCGGGCGGGAGATCGGGCAAGAGCGCGTCGCCGGCGTAGCCGTCCTCGAGGACGGTCATCGGCCCGCCGCGCAGGTTGGCCGTGGTCGTGTTGGTGAGCCGAACGCCGCGCATCGGATGCCGACCGGTGGCGCCGCTGTAGATACTGAGCCGCTCGGCTCGGACGGTCTCGCCCACGATGGGCAGCATGGCCGAGCCCTGGCGCGGCAACGTGACGTCGCCGAGCCGGTAGGCGAACAGCTCGCCGAAGTCCTCCTGCGTTCCCTGGGCGACGACGCTCGCGAACGGGTCGATGGGCTGCGGTGCGGGCGCTGGCGGCGGGGGAGGAGGTGCCGCAGCGACGCGTTGGGCTCCATGGAACTGGCCTGCCCGGTCTTCGAGGGCGTCGGCAGACACACCGAGCTCGTAGCGCTCCGGCCGCACGACCGCGTCGTCCTCGAGGACGACGACCGGCCGCTGGACAAAGCGCGGCGTGTACAGATCTGTCACGAACGAGACGGGCCGGCCGCTGACCAGCGTTAGGTCGACGTCCGTCCAGTCGGCCTCGGTCGGGTTCTCGACCAGCGCCCAGCCCTGGAGCGCGGCCTCGGTCTCGCCGCGTCCCGGCAAGACCAGCCGATAGCTCGTCTTCCACACCGACGACTCGGTGACGTAGCCCATCCGCACCTGGCGGGTGCCCGAGCCCCGAAACTGGATCCGCACCGGCTTCCGGTCGCCGCCGCGCGCCTCGCCCAGCGCCGCCAAGGCGCCCGCCAACTCGGCCTCGAGGGCGGAGTCGACGAACGCGATCCGGTTCGCGTCCTCGAGGGGGATCGAGACCAGGCCCCCGTCGGTCAAGAGCGACAGGACGTGCGTGGTGACGGTGGTGCCGTTCACGTCGCGGGCCTGCCGCCCGACCGACACGACGGTGCCTCGGACGCTGTCTCGGGGACGGTCCACGACGACGTCCGCGCCCCGAACTTGGCGCAGGATGTCGGGCAGGTCGGGGCCGCCGGACAGGTCGATGGCGAACGAGCGGAGCGTCCGCTCGACGGGCGCCTGGGACGGGTACACGACGCCCGCAACGCGGCCGCCGTCGTCCTCGACCAAGAGCGACTTCAGGACGTCGTTCAGCGCCGTCTCGCCAAACTGCAACGTGACGTCCGCGTCGCCACGGACGCTCCCCGAGTGCTCGAAGTAGCCGACGCCGCTTGTGAACAGGATGACCCGCTCGACCGGGACCTCGGCGGCAGGCTGAGCGGCGGCGGTGGAAGCGAGCACGAGCAGGAGGGCGAGAGGTCGAAACAGCATGGCAGGATCGGGGGGACGGAACGCTACGACGAAACGGGTCCCCGAGCGACGGCCGTCCTCGAGGCCGCGCAGGGCACGGGGATCCGTTTAGATCTCGATCTGTCATATCCGTCGCCCATCCAACTCTAATCTCTCTCGTGCTGGTGTCGAGGACGGAGCACACGTTTATCGGTGACAGACGCGTCCGTTACTTTTACCGGCAACTCCCTCCGATGCCATGCGCGTTCTCGCCGCTCTCCTCATCGTGTTCGCGCCGGCCGCCTTCGGTCAAGACGACGGGATGCCCGTCGGTTCAAGCCCTGACGGCGTTTACTTCTCGGCCGTCGACGTGGCGCCCGAACTCGTCGGTGGGCTCGCCGGCTTGCAGGAGCGGCTCGTCTATCCCGAGACCGCGCGCGAAGAGGGCGTCGAGGGCCTCGTGGTCGTCGAATTCGTGATCCTCGAGGACGGCTCCCTGAGCGGCATCGACGTGCTCGATTCACCGGACGACCGCCTGACCGAGGCCGCCGTCGAGGCCGCCCGGGCATCGCGTTTCCGCGCGGGCACCGTCGGCGGCGAACGAGTGCCGGTTCGGTTCGCACTCCCGGTCCTGTTCCGCCTGTCGGGAGACGTCCGCTCGGGCGAGTAAGCCCGGCGCACAAAACCGTGAGCGCTCGGCAGCGGCCGCCTAATAGAGCGGCGTCGACCTCCGTTGCGGGATTCAGTCGCCCTCGACCTGGTCACGGTCGAGGTCGGCGCCGACCTCGTTCGAGAAATGCCGCGTGCACGCGCCGTCCTCGAGGACGAACGCGTTGACGATCTCGAACGTCCCGCGCCCGCCGTCGACGGCGTACATCGCGAACGCGGCGTCGTCGGTCGTGCGCCGGTAGCGGACCTCGACGGAGGCGATCTCGCCGTGGAACTCGAAAAAGTCCGAGAACCGCTCTTTGATCGCCTCGCGGCCCTGGGCGTCCCACTCGAATGAGACGAGTGACGCGTCGGCGGCGTAGAGGTCGAGGACGGCCTCGAGGTCGCCGGACGAGATGGCAGCGACGTGCTTGGTGAGGAAGTCGGAGGGGGACATGCTGGGAGGAGAGAAGGAAGGCACCCAACGCCCGCCCGTCGCTAGCGATCCGCGAGCCGCGCGAGCGCGTCCCACACCGCTGCGCCGACCTCGAGGTCGCGGGCCGGCTTCGGCGCGGGCTCTTGGTGCGGACCGCGCAAGAACCCCCGCGTGACCCACCGCCCGGTCTCGGTCGCGTAGCTCGGGTCCGTCGCCAGCGTGTACGGGCTCTCGGCGCCCTTCGCGGGCGAGAGGTAGAGGAACGAGAACGCCCCCGCGATCGACCCGAGAACGCCGCCCAGCCCGCCGAACACGCCCGTGTTGACCACGCCCGGGTGGCACGCGTTGGCCGTCACGCCGGTGCCCTCGAGCCGCCG
>NZ_JBARYR010000309.1:0-5412 GCF_049648075.1 Rubrivirga sp.
CGGCGGCGGCTCGGCGCGCTGCCCTCGAGGACGACCACGAACAAACGCGCCCGGCCTCGAGGGAGGCCGGGCGCTGCAAACTGGACGAAGTCGAGGTTTACTGACCGTCGAGGTCGGTGTCGGCCTCGAGGTCGACGTCCGGGGTCAGCTCGACCGCGTCGTCATCGTCGTCGGCCGTCATGATGCCGGGGCCGGCGCTGTCGAGCGTCGTCTCCTCGAGGTCGAGGACCTCGAGGTCGGCCGAGCCCGTGCCCGCGATCAGCGGGGCGATGACGAGCGCCACGACCGAGATCAGCTTGACCAGGATGTTTAGCGACGGGCCGGACGTGTCCTTGAGCGGGTCACCGACGGTGTCACCGACGACGGCCGCGTTGTGGACGTCCGAGCCCTTGCCGTACTTGACGCCGTCGAACTCGACGCCGCCCTCGATGCGCTTTTTCGCGTTGTCCCAGGCGCCACCGGCGTTGGACTGGAAGATGGCCATCAGGACACCCGTGACCGTCACGCCGACCAACAGGCCGCCCAGCATGTTCTTGTCGTAGAACCCGACCGCGACCGGAACGGCGACGGCCAGGACGCCCGGCAGGATCATCTCCCGGAGCGCGGCCTTCGTCGAGATGTCGACGCAGCGCGCGTGGTCGGCCTTGGCCGTTCCCTCGCGGAGACCGGGGATCTCGGCGAACTGACGGCCGACCTCCTTGATCATGTCGCCAGCCGCGCGGCCGACCGCGTTCATCGCCATGGCCGAGAACACGAACGGAAGCATGCCCCCGACCAGGACGCCGGCCAGGATGCGGGGGTCGGCCACATTGATGGCCTCGATGCCGGCCTGCTGCATGAACGCCGCGAACAACGCGAGCGCCGTCAACGCCGCCGAGCCGATCGCGAAGCCCTTGCCGATGGCCGCCGTCGTGTTGCCGACCGCGTCCAGCAGGTCGGTCCGCTCCCTCACCTCCGGGGGGAGCTCGGCCATCTCAGCGATGCCGCCGGCGTTGTCCGAGATCGGGCCGTAGGCGTCGACGGCGAGCTGGATGCCCGTGACGGACAGCATGCCCAAGGCCGCGATCGCGATGCCGTAGAGGCCGGCGAACGAGAACGCGCCGATGATGGCGAGCGCGAGTACGATCGTCGGCAAGCCCGTCGAGTACATGCCGACGCCCAGGCCTGCGATGATGTTGGTCGCGGCGCCCGTCACCGACGCGCGGGCGATGTCGGTCACCGGCTTGGTGTGCGTCGCCGTGTAGTACTCGGTGATGAGACCGATCGCGGTGCCGGCAGCTAAGCCGATCCAGACGGCGAAGATGACGCCCCACGCGGAGTACGTGAACGTGCCGACGATCGGCGTGGTCGCCGTGAACTCACCTGGGATCAGCCACAGGATGATCACGGCTGCGAGCGCCGCCATGACGCCGGCCGCACCGAACTCGCCGATGTTGAGCGCGCGCTGCGGGTTACCGCCCTCCTTGACCTTGACGAAGAACGATCCCAGGATCGAGACGATGATGCCGACGGCTGCCAACACGAGCGGCAGTAGGACGGCGCCGAGCGCCAATCCGCCCGCGCCCTCGAGCGGGATCAGGAACGCGCCACCGAGAACCATCGCGCCGATGATCGAGCCGACGTAGGACTCGAACAGGTCGGCGCCCATGCCCGCGACGTCACCGACGTTGTCACCGACGTTGTCAGCGATGGTGGCCGGGTTGCGCGGGTCGTCCTCCGGGATGCCCTCGTAGACCTTGCCGGCCAAGTCCGCACCGACGTCGGCGGCCTTGGTGTAGATGCCGCCGCCGACGCGCGCGAAGAGCGCGATCGAGGACGCGCCGAGCGAGAAGCCGGCGAGCACGTTCAGGACGCGCGTCAACTCCAAGCCGTCCAAGCCAGCCGCGCCGCCGTCGAACAGCCCCGTGTACAAGACGAACAACGACCCGAGACCCAGGAGCCCCAAGCCAACGACGGACAGGCCCATGACCAATCCGCCGGAGAACGCCACGTTGAGCGCCTCGCCGAGCGAGGTCCGAGCAGCGTTCGTGGTGCGGACGTTCGCCTTGGTGGCGACGCGCATGCCGAAAAAGCCGGCCAGGCCGGAGCAGAACGCGCCCACGATGAACGACGCGGCGATGAGCGGCGACGAGTCGGCGCGGCCCAAGTTGGCGAGCAGCAGGAGCGCGGCCACGACCAAGACGAAGACGGCGAGCACGCGGTACTCGCGGCGCAAGAAGGCGTTGGCGCCCTCCTGAATGTCGTTGGCGATCTCGGCCATCCGGTCGGTGCCGACGGCCTGGGCGTTGACCCAGCGGCTGCGAGTGAAGGCGTAAGCGAGCGCGAGAATCCCCGAGAGAGGGACGAGCAGCGCGATAAGGTTCGAGTCCATTGGGTGATGGGTGATCGGGAAGTCAGAGCCCGAATGGGCGTCAGCGGCGGTTGTGCCGGTTCATGGCGGTGGTCAGCCCGTCTCGCGCGACCGTGATCGCGGCCTGGGCCGCGTCCTCGAGGGCGGCTTGGAAGGCCGGACGCTCGTCGTCGTCGAACGGGGACAGGACGAAGTCGACCTGGCCACCGGGGGGGAAGCTATTTCCCACCCCCACGCGCAACCGGGGAAACTCGGTGGAGCCTAGGCGGTCGATGACGTCGCGGATGCCGTTGTGGCCCCCGTGCGAGCCCTTCCCCCGCAGACGCAGCGCGCCGATGGGGAGCGCGAGGTCGTCGTAGACGACGAGCAGGTCCTCGGCCTCGAGGCCGTACCGGTCCAGGAGGGCCACGACGGCCTGGCCACTCCGGTTCATAAACGTCAGGGGCTTGGCGATCGCGACGACCAAGCTCTCGCCCTCGAGGTCCGCCCTGCGAGTTCCGTCCTCGAGGTCGGACCCATCGAGGTCGGGTGGGACGGTCGCCTCGGTCACGAACGACCGGGCCGCCTCGTCCTCGAGGTCGGCGCCCAGCATCGCGGCGAGCCGGTCCACGACCTCGAAGCCGGCGTTGTGTCGCGTCCCGTCGTAGTCCGGCCCGGGGTTGCCCAGGCCGACGATCAGCTTCGAGGCCGAGAGCGCCGGACCGGGCGGCGTGAGTCGGAGGAGTCGCGAGAGCCAGGACATGGTGGGGAGGGAAGAGGCACGGAGGAGGGGCAAGCGGTGGGTAGAGCCGCTTGCCCTTTCGCTCTTGCCTTCGACGTCGCACGACGCCGAAACGAGAGACCCCACGTGGATGGCCTGGCCATCCACGTGGGGCTCGATCTATCTGTTACGGCCTCGAGGTTGGCACGCGCCCTCGAGGACGAGCGGGCTACGCCTCGTCGTCGCCGCCCTCGGCCGGCGCGTCGCCCTCCTCGGTGGTGAGCGCCTCGGCGCCCTCCTCCAGGACCTCCTCTTCGTCGGCCTCGACGAGTGCGCGCGGTGCGGTCACCGACGCGATGGTCCGGGCGGGGTCGGTCAGGACCTCCACGTCGTCGCCGAGCGAGAGCTCGGACACGTGGAGCGACTCGCCGACCTCGAGGGACGTGACCTCGAGCGTGACGTGGCCCGGGATGTCCTTCGGGAGGGCCCGGATCTCCAGGTCGTTGATCGACTGCGACAGGATGCCACCGGCCTTGACGCCGCGCGGCGTGCCCTCGAGACGGATCGGGATCGTCATCGTCAACAGCTCGCCGGCCGTCAGGGCCAGGAAGTCGACGTGGATCGGGGCGTCCGTGACGGGGTGGTAGTCGACCTGCTTGAGGATCGCCTCGTGCTCCTCACCGCCGGCGCTGATGCCGACGCGGTAGGTCTCCGTCGTAAAGATGAGCGGCCGGAGCGCGAGCGTCTCGACGGCGAACGTGACGGGCTCCGTGTTGGAGCCGTAGAGGACGCAGGGGACCAAGCCGGCCTTCCGGACGGCCTTGGTCTCCTTCTTGCCGGTCTCGCGCGGCTGGACGTCGAGCGTAATGGACTGCATAACTAGAGTTCCGAGTTCTGTTTGGTGTTCCGGCGCGGCCGGGCGGTCAGACCTCGAAAACTCGGAAACCCTCGCCCCCGACTCAGCGACTAATCGACGAAGAGCGTCGAGATCGACTCGTCGGATCCGATGCGCGTGATCGACTCGGCGAAGAGAGGAGCGACCGAGATGACCTCGATCTTGTCGCTCGCTCGCTGCAGCGGGACAGAGTCCGTCACGATGACGCGGCTGAGCGGGCTCGCCTCGATCCGGTCGACGGCGGGTCCGGAGAGCAACGGGTGCGTGCAGAACGCCTGCACATCGAGGGCGCCCGCGTCATGCAACGCCTGGGCACCCGACGACAGCGTGCCGGCCGTGTCGCACAGGTCGTCGATCAGCAAGCAGTTCCGGCCGTCGACGTCGCCGATGATGTTCATGACCTCGGCCACGTTCGCCTCCGGCCGGCGCTTGTCGATCAGCGCGAGTCCGGCGCCCAACCTCTTGGCGTAGGCGCGGGCGATCTTCGAGGCCCCGACGTCCGGCGCCACGACGACCAGGTTGTTGCGGAACGCGGCCACGTCCGGCAGCCCGTCACCGCCGACCGATCCGGCCAGGGTGTTGTCGTCGAGCCACTGCTCGAACACGGCCGAGCCGTACAAGTGATCGACGGGAATGTCGAAGAAGCCCTGGATCTGGGCCGCGTGCAGGTCCATCGTCAGCACGCGGTCGACGCCGGCGTCCTGCAACATCTTCGCGATCATCCGCGCCGCGATGCTCACGCGGGGCTGGTCCTTCCGATCCTGGCGGGCGTAGCCGAAGTACGGGATCACCGCTGTGATCCGAGCCGCCGACGCGCGCCGGGCCGCGTCGATCATCAGGAACAGCTCCATCCAATGCTCGGCCGGCGGCGGCGTCGACTGGACGATGAACAGGTCCGTGCCCCGGATCGACTCCTCGTAGCGGACGTAGATCTCGCCGTCGGAGAAGTCGCGCAGCGTGACGTCGCCCAAGTTCCACCCGCCGGCGTCGGCGATTCCTCGAGCGAGAGCGGGGACCGAGCGGCCGGCGAAGATCGAGACAGGAAGGTCGTTCGCCACGGCAGCAGGGGAGAAGCCAGGAAGGGCCGTCCTCGAGGACGGCGTTTCGTTGCCCGAGGAGGACTCGAACCCCCAATAACAGGACCAAAACCTGCTGTGTTGCCGATTACACCATCGGGCAGACGGCACCGGGCCGGGGCACGCGCGTAGGCGGCCGTCGGTCCGATGCTCCAAACTAGGCGTCAACGCGCGGGCCGGTCAACGCCCTCGTCCGACTCTCTCTCGCTTCTCCTCTCCCTGTGCCCGACCTCGATCCTGCTCTAACCGCGCTTCACGGGGCTCCCTCGCCCGATGAGAGGTCTGCGATAGGGGTCCTGGGAGGCCTGGGACCGTACGCTGGACTGGACCTGGTTCGCTCAGTATTCGACGAGACGGACGCGTCCCATGACCAAGAGCACCTCCCGGTCAC